>JAHWKT010000150.1 GCA_019347695.1 Actinomycetota bacterium
CTGCTCATGAGCGTCTGGGACCGCCTGGTTATCCGTCCACGGTCACGGTCTCGCGCGTGCGCCGGCGCCCCTCACCGTTGCAGTCTGCACAGGGGTGCTCCACGCGCCGTCCAGTGCCGCGGCAGGCCGAGCACGTGGTCGTCGTCAGCATCTGACCGAACACGCTGCGGGTCACCTGCTGCACCCCGCCGGTGCCGTTGCAGGTCTGGCAGCGCACCGCGCCCCTGCCGTTCGCGTCGCCGCCGCCGCCGCACGTCTCGCAGGTGCGCAGGACGTCGACGTCGAGCTCGCGGCGGACGCCCTTCGCCGCCTCCTCCAGATCGATCGTGAGGTCGATGAGGGCGTCGCGACCGGCCGACGACGCCGTGCGAGTGGTGCCCCGGCCGCTGAAGCCGCCACCGAAGAACGAGTCGATGAGGTCCGACAGGTCGCCGAACCCGGCGAACGGGTCCCCGTCGGTCCGTCCACGCGGACCGCGCGGATCGCCGAAGCGGTCGTAGTTGGACCGCGTGTCGGGGTTGCGCAGCACCTCGTAGGCGGTGGTCAGCTCCTTGAAGCTGTCCTCGTCGCCGCCCGCGTCGGGATGCAGCTCGCGGGCCTTGCGGCGGTACGCGCGCTTGATCGTCTCCTGGTCGGCGTCCTGGGAGACGCCGAGGATGTCGTACAGGTCACGCACAGCCATCTACGATTCCGAAGCGCCGGTGAGCGCTGCCAGCGCTCGCTCGAGGGAGGTCGCCACCGCCCGCACGGTCGCCATCGCCTGCCCGTAGTCCATCCTCGTCGGCCCCAGCAGCCCGAGCGTGCCCTCGGGCTCACCGGTGCCGCCGTACGTCGAGGCGACCACGGCGAACGGCGACAGCTCGTCGACCGGGAGCTCGCTGCCGATCCGCACCGCCGGGTCGTCGTGCTTGAGGGTCTCGCGGAGCATGCCCAGCAGTACGACCTGCTCCTCGAGCAGGTCGTAGACGTTGCCGAGCCGGTCGACGGTCTCGTCGGTAGCGCGCAGCGCCAGCTGGGCCGCCCCACCGACGAACACCCGGTCGACGTCGGCGACGGTGGCGGTCGCACCGGCACGGATGGTGGTGGCCACCCGCTCCAGCAGCGGCTTGATGCTGGCGGGCGCCGCGAGCGCCACACCACCGATCGCATCGTGGGCGTCGGTCAGGCGCAGGCCCGCGGCGGCGTCGTTGACCACGTACCGTGCGCGCTGCACGTCGTCGTCGGCTATTGCCCCGTCCATGTCGAGGATCCGCTTCTCGACCCGTCCGGTGTCGGCGATGAAGACGAGCAGTATGGCGTGCGGGCTCAGCGACACCAGCTCGATGTGACGCAGCTTGCTGCGGTCGAGCCGCGGCGCGGTCACCAGCGCTGTCAGCCGCGTCAGCCGCGAGAGCACGGTCGACGTGCGGCGCAGCAGGTCCTCGACGTCGGTCGCGTGCTCGAGCACCTGGCCGACGGTGTCGGGGTGCGTCGGGCGGGCGAGATCGACCCTGGTCAGATGGTCGACGTAGTACCGGTACCCGGCGTCGGTGGGAATCCGGCCCGCCGATGTGTGCGGCTGGCTGATCAGACCGGCGTGTTCGAGCTCGGCCATCTCCGAGCGGACGGTCGCGGCCGACACCTGCAGCGCGAGCTCGTCGACGACGCGCCGGGAGCCGACCGGCTGGCCGTCCAGGATGAAGTCACGCACGATCGCCCGGAGGATCTCCTCCTTGCGCTGATCGAGCTGCTCGGCGGCCATGGTCACCTCCCCGGGAACGGCTGTGGGTACAACGCACAGATGGTAGCGGTGGGGATCCGGCACCGTGCAGACGCCCGGACCGATGCAGAAATGGTATCCGTCGCGCAGCACGGTCGGAGGTCGCCGGGACGGCTACCCCTGGCCGTGCGGCACCGCGACGGTGACCGTCTCGCCCCCGAAGCCGTACTGCTGGTCGCGGCCTTCGATCGTGACCTCGGTGACGTCGGTGGGGATCTCGACGCCCGACTGCGTGCGGCTGAACGGCTGCTCCCCGGCGTGGTCGTGCAGCAGCGTGTGGGTGCCGAGCTCGGTGCCGTCCGGTGCGAGCACCCGCCACCCGTCTGCGTAGCGCTCGGGCGTGTCGTACGGCGAGGACACGGTGACCTCGATGTCGAACCTGCCGTCGCCCGCCGGCCGCACCTCGGCGTCGACGATGTCCGGGTAGCGCTGCTCCGCGGTGTCGGTGGCCCCCGGTGACGCTCCGGCGCCACCGGTCTTGGCCGAAGCGCTCGCGGTGGCACCGGCGGAGGAGGCATCGGTCGAGGTGTCGGCGCCGCACCCGGCGAGTGCGAACCCGAGCACCATCGCAACAGCGGTGGTGGGGCGCGGGAGCATGGCACCGACCCTACGTCAGATGGTCACCGTCGTGTGGACCGCACGACCGGCCGGCCATGCGCCGCGCGTTCGCACGCGACCGCCCGGCAGGGCAGCATTGGACCATGCGCATCACCCACAGCGTCGACATCCCGGCGCCCGTCGAGCGGGTGTGGCGGGTCTACACGAACGTCGAGCGGTGGCCCCTGTGGATGGAGTCGATGGACCACGTCGACGTCATGGACGGCCGGGCGCTCACGTTGGGCTCGCAGGTCTGGATCAAGCAACCCCGCCTGCCCGCGGCGACCTGGGAGGTCACCGAACTGGACCCCGGTCGGAGCTGGACGTGGATCGCGCGGTCGCGCGGCGTGACCTCGACCGCGACCCACCAGCTGACCGCGGTCGATGACGTCACGACACGGGTCGACACGGCCATCGCGTTCTCCGGCCTCACGGGCGCACTGCTCGGCCGGATGGTGTCGTCGCGAACCCGCGAGTACCTGACGCTGGAGGCCGAGGGCCTGCGTGCTGCCTGCGACTTCGACGCGGCGTCGTGATCCCCGCGCGGTCGGGACTGCTCGCTGCGCTCGCCCTCGCCCCCCGTCACAGCAGCTCCAGCGTGACCGCGGAAGCAAGTCGCATGCCCGACGACGTCAGCGCCAGCCGGTCGTCCGTGGCGGTGAGCAGCCCGGCGTCCGCCAGCCGCCGCACGACCACATCGTCGACGGGCGCGACCTGCTGGCGGTCGACGCCGTGGCGCAGCCGCAGGCCCATCAACAGCCGCTCGGCCCGGCGCTGCGCCGCATCTGGGACCTCCGCGCCGGCGACGGTGGACTCCCCCGCCAGCGCTGCACGCACGTAGAGCTCCAGGCTGCGCATGCACCACCAGCGCCGTCCCCGCCAGTGTCCGTGCGCGCCGGCGCCGATGCCCAGCCAGTCCCCGCCACGCCAGTAGATGCCGTTGTGCACCGACTCGGCGCGCGGGCGCGCCCAGTTCGACAGCTCGTAGCGCGCCAACCCGGCGGCGGCCGCCCACGCGTCGACCTGCTCCATCCGCTGGGCCTGGACGTCGTCGTCGGGGGCCGTCGCCGTGCCCAGCCGCACCCGTCGCCCGTACTCGGTGCCCGCCTCGACCGTGAGCGCGTACGCCGACAGGTGATCCACGCCGGTCTGCAGCGCGGTGCGCACGCTGTGGCGCCAGTCCGCATCCGACTCGGCGGGGGTGCCGTAGATCAGGTCCAGGCTGAGCTGGTCGACGCCGGCGTCGCGGCATGCCTCGACGGCCCGCAGCGGCGCGTCCGGCGCATGCCAGCGTCCGAGCGCGTCGAGGACGCGCGGCACGAAGGACTGGGCGCCGATCGACACCCGGGTGACCCCGGCGTCGGCGAGTACGCGCATCTGCTCGACATCGACGGTCTCGGGGTTCGCCTCCACCGTGACCTCGGCGTCGCCGGCCAGCTGGAACCGCTGCGCGACGAGGCGCAGGATGCCGGCGAGATCGGCGGCGGGCAGCAGCGTGGGTGTACCACCGCCGACGAACACGCTGTCGAAGGTCGGCCAGTCGCCGCGGCCGTCCGATCCGGGCGGTCCCACGGCACGCGGTCCGGCCGCGGCCACCGCGTCGATGTCGGCACGCAGCGCGGCGACGTAGGCGGGGATCAGCGCCTCGCGGTCGGCGTAGGTGTTGAAGTCGCAGTAGTGGCAGCGGCGCAGGCAGAACGGGACGTGCAGGTAGATGCCCACGCCGGCGTCGGACGGGGCCGCCACGATCTCAGCTGTCCTCGCCGACGCTGAGGGCCGCGACGAAGGCCTCCTGTGGGATCTCCACCGCACCCACGTTCTTCATGCGACGCTTGCCCTCCTTCTGCTTCTCCAGCAGCTTGCGCTTGCGGGTGACATCGCCGCCGTAGCACTTGGCGAGCACGTCCTTGCGCCGGGCCTTCACGGTCTCGCGGGCGATGATCCGCGACCCGATGGCCGCCTGGATCGGCACGTCGAACATCTGCCGCGGGATCAGCTCGCGCAGCCGGTTGACCATCCGCTTGCCGTACTCGTAGGCACGGTCGCGGTGCACGATCGCGCTGAACGCGTCGACCGGGTCGGCGTTGAGGAGGATGTCGACCTTGACCAGATCCGCCACGGCGAGGCCGGCCGGCTCGTAGTCCAGGGAGCCGTAGCCGCGCGTCTGCGACTTCAGCCGATCGAAGAAGTCGACGATGATCTCCGCCAGCGGCAGCCGGTAGCGCAGCTCCACCCGTTCGGGCGTCAGGTACTCCATCTTGCTCAGGTCGCCGCGGCGGCCCTCGCACAGCTGCATGACCGCGCCGATGTAGTCGCTGGGCACGATGATCATCGCGTCGACGACCGGCTCGTGGATCTCCGCGATCCGGTTGGGCGCCGGCAGGTCGGCGGGGTTGGAAACCTCCAGTACCGCCGGTTCGTCGTCGGCGCGCATGGGCGGATCGATGTGCACCTCGTAGCGCACGTTCGGCGCGGTGGTCACCAGCGGGATGTCGAACTCGCGGTCCAGGCGCTCGGAGATGATCTCCATGTGCAGCAGGCCAAGGAACCCGCAGCGAAAGCCGAACCCCAGCGCCGCCGAGGTCTCCGGCTCGAACGTGAAGCTCGCATCGTTCAGCCGCAGCTTGTCCAGTGCGTCGCGCAGGTCCGGGAAGTCACCCGAGTCGACCGGATACAGGCCGCTGAACACCATCGGTGTCGGCTCCCGATAGCCGGGCAGGGGCGCAGGGGCCGGGTCGGCCCCTGCGGTGATGGTGTCGCCGACCCGCGCCTGGTCGACCTCCTTGATCGCCGCCGTGAGGTAGCCGACCTCGCCCGGCCCGAGCACCCCGGTCTGGACGGGCTCGGGCGAGATGACGCACAGCTCGTCGACCTCGTGGGCGAAGCCGGTCGCCATGAGCCGGACATCCATCCGGGGGCGGATCTCGCCGTCGACCACGCGGACGTAGGTGATCACGCCGCGGTAGCTGTCGTACACCGAGTCGAAGATGAGCGCCCGCAGCGGGGCGTCGCGGCTACCTCCCGGCGACGGCACCCGCTCGACGATGCGCTCGAGCACCGCCGGCACCCCCTCTCCGGTCTTGGCCGACACCGCGAGGATGTCGGCCGCGTCGCCACCGAGCAGCGCGGCGATCTCCTCGGCGACCTGCTCGGGGCGTGCCGCCGGTAGGTCGATCTTGTTGAGCACCGGGATGACCTCGAGCCCGGCGTCGACGGCGAGGTAGAGGTTGGCGATCGTCTGCGCCTGCACGCCCTGTGCGGCGTCGACGAGCAGCACCGCGCCCTCACAGGCGTTCATCGCTCTGCTGACCTCGTAGGAGAAGTCCACGTGCCCGGGCGTATCGATCAGGTTGAGCACGTAGTCGCCGCCGTCGGCCGCGCGGTACGGCATGCGTACCGCCTGCGCCTTGATGGTGATGCCCCGCTCGCGCTCCAGATCCATGCGGTCCAGGTACTGCGCGCGCATGGTGCGATCGCCGACCAGCCCGGTCAGCTGCAGCATGCGATCGGCCAGCGTCGACTTGCCGTGGTCGACGTGGGCGATGATCGCGAAGTTGCGTATGCGGTCGATGGGCGTCACGTCACGCGATGCTAGCCGCGCCCGTCGTGCGGACGCCGTCGCCGTCACGCTAGACTTACCGCTCAGGCGCGCTCGACCGCGCCTGTTGTCTGCTTCGCCGTCTTCGAGTCACAAAGGCATCGCACCGCAATGGCCAACATCGCCAGCCAGATCAAGCGCAACCGGCAGAACGAGCACGCCCGCCAGCGCAACAAGGCCACCCGGAGCGCGATCAAGACCGCGCTCAAGCGGTTCGACCACGCCGTCGGCAGTGGCGACACCGACGCCGCACAGGCCGCCTACGCCGCCGCGGCCAGCAAGCTCGACCGCGCCGCACGTCGCCGCGTCGTGCACCCGAACTTCGCCGCCAATCACAAGGCGAAGATGGCGCGCCGCCTCCAGCACTCCTGACCCGACGCCGCAGCCGGGTGGCAGGCAGCGCTCCGGCCTACGCGGGCGTGGTCATCGATCTCGACGGCGTCTGCTACCGGGGTGACGCGGCGATCGACGGATCCCGCGCCGCCGTCACCGCGCTGCGCGACGCCGGCATCGGCGTCATGTTCGCGACGAACAACGCGACCCGCACGCCTGAGCAGAGCGCCGACAAGTTGGCCCATCTCGGCTTCGATGTCGCACCCGACGATATCATGACGTCGGCGGTGGCTGCCGCCGCGCTGCTCGAACCCGGCGACCGCTGCATGGTGATCGGCATGCACGGGCTGCGTGCAGCGGTCACCGACCGCGGGTGCGAGCTGGCGGACGACCCGGCACAGACCGACGTCGTGCTGACCGGGCTCGACCGCGATCTGACCTACGACAAGCTGGTCCGCGGCACCCGTGCACTGCTGGCCGGCGCGCGCTTCGTCGCCAGCAACGCCGACCGCAGCTTCCCGGACGCGGACGGCATCTCCCCCGGCGCCGGCGTGATCATGGTCGCGCTCGAGACCGCCACCGGCCGCGCGGCGCAGGTCGCCGGTAAGCCCGAGCCCACGCTGTTCGAGACCGCCGCGTCGCGCCTGCCCGACGGTCGGCTGCTGATGATCGGCGACCGGGTCGAGACCGACATCGCCGGTGCCGCCGCGTTGGGGTGGGACACGGGCCTGGTGCTGACCGGGATCACGGGCGCCGACCAGGCACGCGATGCCGATCCTGCGCCGACCTATGTCGCCGACGACCTCGCCGCGCTCGTGCGCGACCTGCTCGACAGTCACGCCTGAGGCGCCGTTCACCGCGCGCCTCACGGGATCGGCAGTCGCGCGACGGCTACGCGGGCGTGGCGATGTCGACCACGGCGCGTTCGATCGCGAACTGCGGAGGCAGGTCGCCGCTCTTGAGCTCGACGTCGGCGTCGGCCAACGTGCGCATCGCGTGAGTCAACTCCCCCGAGCCGAAGTTGCGGGCCGCCCCGTGCAGGTGATGTAGCTGGCCCTTGCTGATCCGCAGCCCCGCGTCGGCTGGGTCGACGCCACCGGCGACCGCGACGATGGACCGCACCCGGTACACCAGCGCGCCGAGCACCATGACGGGGTCGTCACCCGACTCCAGCACGCCGCGCAGCAGCTCGAGTGCCCGCGCCGGTCGACGCTGGCACATCGCGTCGGCGACCGCGAACGACCCCCGACTGCCGTGCCCGACGACGACGCTGTCGACGTGCTCGGCCGAGATCGTGCCCGACGGCACGCGCGACACGACCTGCGACACCTTCTCGGCGATCTGGCCGACGTCGAGACCTGCGTGCGACAGGATCGCCTCGATCGCACCGGCCGCGGCCTTGCGGTGGTGCTGCGCGAACTCGTCGCGCACGAGACCGGCCCACTTGCGGTCCTCCCAGTCACGGGGAGGTGCGACGTCGACACGTCCGCCCGCCGCCTTGATGCGCTTGGCGAGCTTCATGATGCGGCCGGTACCGCTGGCGAGCAGGATCACGAGCGTGTCGGGTGTCGGGCCGTCGAGCACGGCGGCGAGGCCGGCGGTGATGTCGGCTGGCAGCTCGTGCGCGTCGCGGATGACAACGACCCGCCGGTCGCCAAAGAGCGAGCCGGTGTACAGGTCGGGCAGTCCCTGCTCGCGCAGGTCACTGGCCCGCAGGTCCACGACCTCGACCGGCCCCTCGGCGCGCAGCTCCTCGAGCAGGCCCGCGGCCGCGCGGCGCCGAAGCAGCTCCTCGGCGCCGGCGAACAGGTACATCGCAGGTCGACCGGCCATCGCCGGCAGTCTAGACGGCCGCCCGCACACTCGCGTGTCCGATCGCACCCACCAGCGGGCCCCAGCCGACACACCCCCAACGCCCCCACGCTGGCGTGTCCGATCGCACCCACGGGTGGATGTCAGCCGGCACGCGGGCGGGTCGGCGTCACGACGGGACCGTCCGGTGTGAGCTCGACGGTGACCGTGCCGTGGAGATCCGTGCGCCACAGCGGCACCGGGTCCAGATCGTCGACCGTCGTGGGGTGCGGATGCCCGTAGCGGTTGTCGGCGCCGACCGACACCACGGCGACACGCGGCGCCACCGCGTCGATGAACCCGACGGCGTTGGTGGCGCCGCCGTGGTGCGGCACCTTGA
>JAHWKT010000151.1 GCA_019347695.1 Actinomycetota bacterium
CGGCGGGTGGACCGCCATCAACGGATGGTCCTGCAGCAGCGGGTTCGGTCCAGGACCGTCGGCCGGCACCGGCGTGACCTGCTGAAACGCGTTGCCCGCGAACGCCGCGAGCGCGAAGAACGCCACGCACACAACCGACAGCGTGACCATCGCCCACGGATGCAATGCCGCCGCCCGCGCGGGGACACGGGCGACGGCGACCGTGACCGTGAACGCGGTCAGCACGAGCAGCCACAACAGCAGCGAGCCCTCCAGCGCCGCCCACAGGCTTGCGACCTTGTACAGCAGCGGCACCGCGCGGGCGCCGTTGTCGGCGACGTAGCGGACGCTGAAGTCGTCGGTGACCAACGCCGACACCAGCACCGTGCAGGCGGTGGCCGCGGCACCGCAGGCCACCCATACGGCCTGACGCCCGACGCGCAACGGGCGGGGACCGCCGCTGCGGGCCGTCCAGACCCAGCAGGCGACAGCGGTCACCGACGCCGTCAACCCGACCGTGAGCGCCAGCAGGCCCACCAGCGACCTCACGGCCGCGCCCCGTCATCGGCGGGTGCCCGGTACTCGTTGGAGTGCTTGACCATCAGCAGATCCGACCGGAACACGCCGTCCTCGGCCATCACTCCCTCGACGACGGCGCCCTGGCCCTCGGCGAAAACCCCCTCGGGATCCCCGCCGTGCACGACGGTGACCTCGGCCGTGCCGTCGGTGAGCACAAACGTCACACCGTCGTCGCCGCGGCGCACGGATCCATCGACCACCAGCCCACCGAGCCGCACGCGCTCAGCCGGCGCCGCCGGCGAGACCGACAGCTCGGCCGGCGTCCGGTAGTACACGAGATTGTCACCCAGGCCGACCGACGCCACGGTCCCGACGGCGACCAGCGCAACCCCGGCCACGATCAGCAACCGGACACCGGGACGGGTGCTGATGCGCGAACGCATCACCGGTGCTCCACGTCGCGACCTGACCACCATGCGTAGAACGCCCACGTCGCCAGCGTCAGCGCGTATCCGCCGGCGACCCACCACCACCCGCTCACCGGCGGCCTCCCGCCTCGACCCGGATCGGCTCGGAACGTGTCGGTGCGGCGGCGGCCACCGGGGCGGCCGATGCCAGCATCCGGACGCGACGCAGCCCCACCCACATCCCGGCGAGTGAGAACGCCACAATTCCGCCGAACAGGGCGGTCAACATCGCCGGGTCCATCGGTGGGGACGCCGGCTGCAACACCGTCGGCGGCTGATGCAATGTCCGCCACCACAGCACCGAGAAGTGCACCACCGGCACGTTGACGAACGCCAGGATCCCGACGGCCGCGGCGCGCCGGGCGTTGCGGTGCGGATCGGTCGACAGGCCACGCACGCCCGCGTAGCCGACGTAGGACAGCAACAGCACCACTGTGGTCACCAGCCGCGCGTCCCAGGTCCACCACACACCCCAGATGGGACGCGCCCACAGGCTGCCCAGGACGATCGTCAGGGCGGTCAGCCCGACGCCGAGCTCGGCGCCCGCTTGCGCCCGCCGATCCCATGCCAGATCGCGGCGAATCAGGTAGCCGACGCTGGCGATCAGCACCCACGCGAACGCGACGTACGCCACCCACGCCGCCGGCACGTGGACGTACAGCAGGCGCTGCGCCTGCCCCTGCACCGCGTCCGGCGGCGCGACCACCAACCCGAGCCAACCCGCCACGGCGGCGGCCGCGACAGCGGCCACGCCGAGGAGTCGCTCGACCCTTCGTCTGCGCGTCACGAGCCCTCCACCATCACCGGGAACACCGCCCACGCCACCGCGAGCAGCACCGTGTCGTAGGCGACCAGCACCGCCAGCCACGGCGTCGGCGACACGCCGGAGACCGCCAGCTGACCGCCGGCCAGCAGCGCGGGCAGGCCCACGGGCAGCACCAGCACCGCCAGCAGGCTGCTGCCGTGCCCCTGATCACTGAGCAGCAACGCACCGAGCATCGTGGTCACCGCTGCCAACCCCAGCGCTCCAAGTATCCCGCCGGCCACGCTGGACAACGGCCACGTGACCCCCTGCGACACCGCAGTGAGCAGGCTCGCGACCGCCCACGCCGCGGTCAACAGCAGCCACTGTGCGGCCAGCTTGCCCGCCAGCAATGCCGTCGGATCAACGACCGCGCGCAGCAGATCCCAGCAGTCGTCGGCCGCGTCGTCGGCGGCGACCGTCCGCGCCAGCGGCACCGCGGACAGCAGCACCACCAACCACACCAACGGCGCCGCGGTCGCCTCGACCACGACGGGATGGGCGCCGAACCCCAGGCCCGCCAGCAACAACACCGCCGCGACCAACGGCAGGACCGCAACAGCCGCACGGCGCCCCCCCACACCCGCTGCCAGGTCACGCCGAGCCACCATCCACGCCTGCCGCGTGCGACGCGGCCGCCGCTGCGTGGCCGACGACGACGCCTCGAGGGTCACCGTCGACGCGGTCATGTCGCCCGCACCATGCCGTCTTTGACCAGCAGACGCCCGTCGGCGTCGCACAGCCGACGCGGCTGCGGCGACGCCACCATCACCGCACACCCCACCGCTGCCAGCCGCGACACGACGGTGCACACCATCGCGCCACCGGCCGCGTCGACGTGAGCGAACGGCTCGTCAAGGCACAGCACGCGCGGCTCGACCGCCAAGGCAACGGCCAACGTCAAACGGGTCCGCTCCCCCGCCGACAACATCCCTACGCGACGATCGCCCAGCCGCGCGAGCCCGACGACGTCAACCGCGGTACGCGCGACCGCCCGGTCGCGTCCGGCCAACGCTGCGGCCACGTCGACCGCGTCGTCGACCGTCTGGCCGTCACGAGCTCCTGCACCCGAGCGGAGATACAACGCGGTCCCCTCGCAGCGGCGGGTCCCGGCCGACAACGACAGCAACCCGGCAACGGCCCGCAACAGCGTCGTCTTGCCGGCACCGTTGAGGCCCTCCACGACGCACACCGACCCCGACGCCAGCGCCAGATCGACGGGCCCGAGGCGGAAGCGTGCGCCGATCTCACAAACCGCGCCCGCGAGCACCAGACAAGACGATCCGGCGCCGACCGCAGCGCGGCGACGCGGCAGCGTACTGTCCGTCGTAGTAGACATCAGCCGCTAGCGTAGCGCGTGGTCGCTGATGCCCGCCATCACCCCAAGACGTGCGTAGTGAACCGACGGCGCGCCAGCGGGTGACCACCTGGCACGACCCGCGCCGAGAGGACTTCCGCGGGAACTTGCAGACCTGCGGGCATGCGGAACGCTGCCACAGGCGCCGCCATTAGGTGGCGCAGAACGACCGAGCAGCGCACCGGAACCCGCCCACGGCACCCGACCCAACCGCGCGCTAGCGTACTACGCTGCATAGCAGTCTGAGTCGATCAGAAGGGCGATGTGCCATGATCCGCCACGCAGCACGCGCGAGGGTGCGGTTCCCTTACTGGGCGTGCCTGACGAGTGCGGAGGCCAATCGCCGACGCGCAGGCCGTGCGGGACGGTAGCGTGATGGAGATCGTGCTACTGAGCCAGGATCACTGCAAGTGGTGCGACGACGCCAAGGCGATCCTGGAGCGGATCACACCCGCGTATCCTGCCTCGTTCGTCGTTGTGGATCTCGACAGCGCAGCGGGGCGGGAGCTGGCTGCACGGGGCGGTGTGCTGTTCCCGCCGGGACTGTTCATCGACGGTGACCTGTTCAGCTACGGGCGGTTGTCGCAGCGCAAGCTGGCCCGCGAGCTGGATCAACAACTCAGCAACCGTGATCAGCGATGATCACCGTTGGCGCAGTCCTCGCGGTCGCCGCGCTGTTGTGGTCCCCGGCCAGCATCGTGCCAGCACCGGCCGCGACCGAGGCGGCCACGTCGCCCGGTCGCGACATCTTCGAAGCGCACTGTGCGATGTGCCACGGGGCCGACGCCGCCGGGATGATGGGCATGCACCCGTCCTTGCGCGGCGCGGTCGAGCGCCTGACACGGGCAGGCGTGGAGGTAACCGTTCGCAACGGACGCGACACGAACCCGCCGATGCCCGCCTTCGACGATCGCTTGACGGACCGGCAGATCGACGACGTCATCGCGTACATCGCATCGCTGCCGACGGGTCCGCGCAACTTCGGGCCGAGCATGCCGATGATGCGCGCCGGCGATGTGGACGACCAAACAACGAGAGGACGAGGAATGATGGACGGTGGCATGATGGGCGGCTTCGCAGTGCTGTGGATCATCTTGATCGTGGCGCTGATCGCATTGGCGGTCGCCGCGGTCGCATGGCTGGTTCGCAACATGGGCGGATCGGGTCGTGCCGGCGACCCGCGCGGCGACTCGCCGCACGCCCGCGCCGAGCTCGACCGCCGCTACGCGGCCGGCGAGCTATCCCGCGACGAGTACCTCCAACGCCGCGAAGATCTCAATCTGTGACTCGCGACCCGCCAACCCCTGGCGGCGCTGTCGTGGGCTGCCCGGAAGCGACACGGCGATCCCACCCCAGGTGGGGTAGGATGACGGTATGGGAACCTACGAGCGCGCCATCGCGAACCGGTTGAAGACGGCCCGCGGTCATCTCGAGGGGGTGCTGCGGATGGTTGAACACGAGGCGTACTGCCCCGACGTGATGAAACAGCTCGCGGCCGTGCAGGGGATCCTCGAGGGCACCAGCCGTGAAGTCCTGCGACATCACCTGCAGACGTGCGTCGCCAAGGCCATGCAACAAGGGCGTGTCGAAGAGATCGTCGAGGAGCTCATGGAGACGCTGAAGTACGACAAGCGCGTCCTGCGGCCGGTGCCGGCCGACCTCAGGAACGAGGACGCAGACCAGTGACCGCGCCTGGTGTGACGGGCATGGACGCACGTCACACAGCCCGCGATTTCGTCGTACCTGCGGACGTTCACCGATGTCTCGGTCGCGGCGCCCCGACCGTGTCATCAGGCACCAGCGTCGCGCCGGGCCGTTCGCTCGGCCACCGTCGCCACACGCAGCAAGGAACGCGATGACCGACAGCATGACGAACGAGCGGGCCATCGACTTTGACGTCCGCGGCATGACCTGCGGGTCATGCGCCGCACGCATCCAGCGGACCCTGCAACAGCAGGACGGGGTGACCAGCGCCGACGTCAACTTCACCGCTGGCACGGCGCGCGTGCAGGCTGCCGCGGAGGTCGACGCGGCAGTGCTGCAGGCGGCAGTGAGTGACATCGGCTATGACCTGTCCCCCGGCGGCGCCCGCTCCGACGCCGCGCGCGATGCCGACGACCCGGAGGAGGATGCAAAGCGATCGTGGCTGCGGCGTGTGATCATCGCCTGGCCGTTGGGGTTGGCAGTGCTGTGGCTGGCAGTCCTGTCGGGCGGCGTCGGCGAGTCGGCCGGAGGCCGCTGGGCGCAGTTCCTGCTGACCACGCCGGTGCAGTTCTACGTTGCGTGGCCGTTCCTGCGGGAGGCCGCCAAGCGGGCGACGCACCTCACGGCCAACATGGACACGCTGATCGCGTTGGGCACGCTCGCTGCGTACACGTACTCCACGGTGACGCTGCTCGTCGGCGGTGACCTGTACTTCGACACCGCCGCGTTGATCATCGCGTTCCTGGTGCTCGGACGTTACTTCGAGGCGCGCGCCAAGGGGCGCGCAGGCAAGGCCATCCGTGCGCTGCTCGAGCTGGGCGCCAAGCAGGCCCGCGTCGTCCGCGACGGCGCCGAGGTCATGATCCCTGTCGAGCACGTGGCGGCCGGGGACCTGCTGCGGGTGCGGCCAGGTGAGAAGATCCCGACCGACGGCGAGGTGGTTGAGGGCACGAGCGCGGTCGACGAGTCGATGCTGACCGGCGAATCCGCACCGGTCGACAAGACCGCCGGATCCACCGTCGCCGGCGCCACGATCAACACTGGTGGTGCATTGACCGTGCGGGCCACCGCAGTCGGGTCCGACACGGCGTTGGCGCAGATCGTGCGGCTCGTCGAGGACGCACAAGCGGGTAAGGCGGGCGTCCAGCGCCTGGCCGATCGCATCTCGGCAGTCTTCGTCCCGGTTGTGATCGTGATCGCCGTGGTCGCGTTCCTTGGCTGGGCGGTCCTGGCGGGAGATCCCGTCAAGGGGCTGGTGTCCGCCGTCGCCGTGCTCATCATCGCCTGCCCCTGCGCACTCGGGCTGGCGACGCCGACGGCGATCATGGTCGGAACCGGGCGCGGCGCTGACCTGGGCATCCTCATCAAAGGCGTCGAGGTGCTCGAACGGACGCAGCGGATCACGACGGTGGTGTTCGACAAGACCGGCACACTGACCAATGGCGAGATGGCCCTCACCGACCTCGTGGTTGCCGACGGGACCGACGAGGCGTTGCTGTTGCGCCGTGCGGGAGCGGTCGAAGCCGACAGCGAGCACCCGGTCGGACGCGCGATCGTGACCGCCGCCCGCGACCGGGATCTGGGTCTGCCGGCCGCGTCGTCGTTCGAGGCGGTGACCGGACACGGCGTCCATGCCCACATCGACAACATGGACGTCTGGGTCGGCAGTCGCAAACTCGCCGCCAACGCCGGACTCCTCTTGACCGAGCAGCTCGACGACGCCGCCGAGCGTCTCGAACACGACGGCAAGACGGCCGTCTTCGCGGGGTGGGACGGCGCCGTCCACGGTGTACTGGCCGTCGCCGACACCCTCAAGGATGATGCGACGGACGTCGTGGATCACCTCCACGCCCTTGGTCTGCGGGTCGCCATCATCACCGGCGACAACACCCGCACCGCGGACGCGATCGCAGCGCAGGTCGGCATCGACCGTGTGCTCGCCGAGGTACTGCCCGAGGACAAGAAGTCTGAGGTCGAACGACTGCAGACCGACGGCGAGCTCGTGGCGATGGTCGGCGACGGGGTCAACGACGCTCCCGCACTCGTCCAAGCCGACCTCGGCATCGCCATCGGCACCGGCACGGACGTGGCGATCGAGTCCAGCGACCTCACCCTCATGCGTGCCGAGCTCGACGGCGTCGTGACCGCGATCCAACTGTCGCGTCGGACCTACCGGACGATCCTGCAGAACCTCGCGTGGGCCTTCGGCTACAACGTCGCCGCTCTGCCACTCGCCGCGTTCGGGCTGCTCAACCCCGTGATCGCCGGCGCGGCGATGGCGTTCTCCAGCGTGAGCGTCGTCAGCAACTCGCTGCGACTGCGCCGCTTTGGCCGCCGTCGGGCGTCGCGCGCCGCCCGACTATGACCACACTGCGCAGCGCCGCACGACCCCAGCAACGAACGACGAGGTCCGCGGTCCGCACACAGCTCGTCGTCGTCCTCATCGCCGAGGGGATCGTCGCAGCCGCGTTGACCGCCATCGACCAGTCCGGCCGATGGTGGCCCACGCTGCTCGCGGCCACGACCGCCACCGCATGGTGGAACGTCGCGCACCTACTGTTGCGCGGCAAGCGACCCCGATCCGAGATCGCGAATGTCGTCGTCTGGCACATCGTCGTCGTGGTCGGCAACCTCGTGCGCACCGCCACCACTGCGGATCTGCTGACAGCCGCGGTGGTTGCGACCACGGGCTACCTGATCCTCGCGGGTCTGTGGGCTCAAGCGCGACGACGGGAACGCAAAACCGCTCAGTCGCCAGGCATCGGCATCGGCGGGATCGGCCTCGTCGCCCCGCAACGGCATCCGCACGCGGTCACGCTGGCACATCGCCACGCCGGATCACCCGGCGGCCGCCCGATCCTGCTGCTGCACGGCCTGGCGATCACCTCAACGATCTGGGAGCGCACGATCGCGGCGCTGCACCAAAGGGGCGTCGACATCATCGCTCCAGACCTGCTCGGCTTCGGCGACTCACGGCGCCTCGCGACCTCCTTCACGCTGACCGACCAAGCCGCGGCGCTCACGCGCCTGATCCGGACCCACGAAACCGGGCCGGCGACCGTGGTCGGCCACTCCTGGGGCTGCGCGGTCGCCGCAGCACTCGCCGCCGCCCAGCCCACAGCGGTCAACCGTCTCGTCCTCGTGAACCCCCCGGTCTTCAACGAGCCGGGTCAGGCAATCGACCAACTATCGCACGCGCCTTGGCTGACTCGCATCACCATCGAGGACAACCTCACGGCCGAGCTGGCATGTGGGCTGATGTGCCTCATGAGACCGTCGATGCGGCTCGTCGCCCCCCTCTGGCGTGCAGGCGCGCCAGCCGCCGTCGCGCGCGCAAGCGTCGACCACATCTGGCCGGCCGTCCGCGCGAGTGTGCACACACTGCTCCACGACGAGACACTGCGGCAGATGCTGGCGGCTCCGACACACGACACGACGGTCGTACTGGCTCGCGGCGACGAGACCGCATCACCCGACAATGTCCGGTCGGTGCTGCACCGCACGGTCGAGACTGTTGAGGTGCCCGGTGGGCATGGCCTGCCACTCACCCACCCGCGACGGCTCGCGCGTCTGGCCACGCTCGGCTGGATGGATACGGAGGACTCG
>JAHWKT010000152.1 GCA_019347695.1 Actinomycetota bacterium
CGACGGTGTGACGTACGTCGGTCTGATCCCGTTCTGGATGCGCGACATCGGCGTCCTGGGCAGCCCAGCGGTGACCCACCTGGGGTCGTTCTGTGAGACCAACGTGCGTCTGTACTCCGTTGATCGGCACGGCCGCCGTGGCGTCGTGTTCGTCACGCTGGACGCATCGCGACTCGTTCCGGTGCTGGTGGCGCGCGCGGTCGGGCTGCCGTACGTGTGGTCACGGATGCGCTACCGCCGCCGGGGCGAGCACGTGATGTACACGTGCCGTCGGCTGCGCTGGCCGGCCCCACCGCCACGTCCGGACGGGACGCCTGCACCGCGGGTGGTGCGATCGCAGCTACACGTGCGTGTCGGCGCGCCGATCACGAGTGGTCCGTTGGAGGACTTCCTCACCGCGCGATGGGGCCTGCATGCCGCGGGCCCACTGGGCCAGACGCGCTTCTGGCCGAACGAGCACGGCCGTTGGCCGCTGCACCGCGCGCACGTCGATCACCTCGACGACGGCCTGCTGGCGGCGGCCGGCTTCGGCGACCTCGCCGCCCGCCGCCCCGACAGCGTCCTGTTCTCGCCGGGGGTCGACGTGCGGTTCGGCCCGCGACTGCCGGCATGAGCCGGCGACAGCGGCCGGAACGACGAACAAGCTCGGTCCGGTTTGGGCACGTGTTCGGTGCGGTCAACACGTGCGCTGTCGCCGCGGCATCGGTGTCTGCCGGCCGGCTCACCGGCCGGCCGGCAGACACCGTCTCAGCTAGGCTGCGGCCGGGAGCGTGTCGGCGGGCGGGGGTGTGGCGGCGAGCACCTGGTCGTAGCGGTCGGCCAGAGTGATGTCGAGGTCGTCGCGAACGTGCGCGGGCACGTCGTCGAGATCGTCGGCGTTGCGACGGGGCAGCACCACCCGCCGCAAACCGGCCCGATGCGCGGCCAGCAGCTTCTGCTTGACTCCGCCGATCGGCAGCACCAGGCCCTGCAGCGTGATCTCACCGGTCATCCCGATGTCGCTCGCGACGGGTTGCCCGCGCAGCAGGCTGACCAGGGCGGTCGTCATGGTGATGCCGGCCGAGGGACCGTCCTTGGGGATCGCCCCCGCGGGCACGTGCAGGTGGATGCGGGTCGCGTCGAGCGCGTCGTCGGCCAGGCCGAGGGTCGCCGCGTTGGCACGCACATAGGACAGCGCGATCTCGGCCGACTCGCGCATCACGTCGCCGAGCTGACCGGTGATCGTCAAGCCAGCCTCGCCGCTGGTGCGGTTGGCCTCGATGAACAGCACGTCGCCGCCCATCCCGGTCACCGCCAGCCCGGTGGCCACACCAGGCACGCTGGTGCGCTCGGCAACCTGCTCGTGGTGCACCGTCGGGCGACCGAGCAGGTCGGTGAGCTCGTCGGCGTCGACCGTCACGGGCGTCGACGCGGCTCCGGTCGCGATGCGAGTCACGACCTTGCGGATCAGTTTGGCCAGCTGCCGTTCCAGGCTGCGTACACCCGCCTCGCGGGTGTAGCCGTCGGCGATCGCGACCAGCGCGTGGTCGGTCAGGTCGAGCTCGTCGTCGCGCAGTCCCGCCCGTGACTGTTGACGGGGCAGCAGGTGGTTGCGGGCGATCGCAACCTTCTCGTTGTCGCTGTAGCCATCGAGTCGCACGACCTCCATGCGATCCAGCAGCGGTCCGGGGATGGTGTCGACGACGTTACCGGTCGCGATGAACAGCACCTCGGACAGGTCGAGATCGACCTCGAGGTAGTGGTCGCGGAAGGTGTGGTTCTGCTCGGGGTCGAGCACCTCCAGCAGCGCCGCGCTCGGGTCGCCGCGCCAGTCCGCGGCGACCTTGTCGATCTCGTCGAGCAGGATCACCGGGTTGGCGGTGCCGGCCTCCGCCAGCGCCCGGGCGATGCGACCCGGCTGCGCGCCGACGTAGGTGCGACGGTGGCCCCGGATCTCGGCCTCGTCGCGCACGCCGCCGAGCGCGACCCGCACGAACCTGCGCCCCAGCGCGCGTGCGACCGACTCACCCAGCGAGGTCTTGCCCGTGCCGGGCGGGCCGACCAGCGCGAGGATCGCGCCGGTGCCGCGGCCGGTCTCGGGGCCCAGCTCCCGTTCGGCGCGCAGCTTGCGGACCGCGAGGAACTCGATCAGCCGATCCTTGATGTCGTCGAGGTAGGTGTGGTCGGCGTCGAGCACGACCCGCGCGGCGGCCAGATCGAGGTTGTCGTCAGTCCGCGTGCTCCACGGCAGCTCGAGGATGCGGTCGAGCCACGTGCGGATCCAGCCGTGCTCGGGGTTGGACTCGCCCATGCGCTCCATACGCCGCAGCTCCTTGCCGGCGAACTCGGCCACGTCGTCGGGCATGGCGGCGTCGGCGATCCGCTGCTCGTACTCGGCGATCAGATCGCCGTCGTCGTCCTCGCCGAGCTCCGCGCGGATGGCGGCGAGCTGCTGGCGCAGGATCGCCTCGCGCTGGCTCTTGTCGATCTGCTCTCCCGTGCGCTTGCGGACGTCGTCGCTGACGGTGATATCGGCCAGCGTGTCTCTGGCCCAGGCCAGCACCTTGTCGAGCCGGGAGGTCACGTCCAGGGTCTCGAGCACCTCGACCTTGCGCTCGACGGACAGATCGGGGGAGTACAGGGCGGTGTCGGCCAGCGTGCCCGGGTCGGTGATCTCCGCGACCGCCGCAGCGACGCCACGGGCGCGGCGGCGCCGCAGGATCTCACCGAGCACCGCGCGATACTCGCGCGCGAGCTCGGTCGTGCGCGCCGGGTCGCCCATGATGGAGACGACCGGCTCCACGGCCACCCGAAGGCCGCCGCGCGCATCGTCGTGGCCCGCCCCGATCCTGGCGCGCTCTATGCCCCGCACCAGGACGGCCCGGGTCCCGTCGGCGGACTGCTCGTCCTGCTCGACCATCCCGATCGTGCCGATGCTCCCGTAGCGGCCGTCGATCTGCGGCACCAGGACCAATCGCCCGTCGCCGGCCCGAGCGGCGTCGACCGCCCGGCGTGCCTGCTCGCTCTCGGCGACCATGTTCACGACCATCTGCGGCGCGACCACACCGTCGGGCAGGGGCAGCAGCGGCAGGGCCACCGTCGTCACATCGTCCATTCCAGCCACCTTCGCTCGTCACTTGCAAACAACAAGCTATCGGTGGTTGCGGCCGGTGGCTCCTGCCTGGTGAGCTACACGACGAAGCTCTCGTCGGTGTCGTCGTCGATCAGGATCGTGGCGCAGGTGGGGCAGTACCAGCGGGCCTCGGCCGGCGTGCCGCAGGCATGGTGGCGCACGGGC
Source organism: Actinomycetota bacterium (assembly GCA_019347695.1). Lineage (GTDB taxonomy): Bacteria > Actinomycetota > Nitriliruptoria > Euzebyales > JAHELV01 > JAHELV01. The sequence continues at coordinate 3,278 of JAHWKT010000152.1, forward strand.
TCACCGTCGCCCTCGTGCGCACCCCACTGTGCGAGCAGCTGCAGCGCACCCGCTAGTGCATACCCGCTGGCGGTCAACTCGTAGGCGTAGCGGGGCGGGCGCTGCTGATAGGGACGCGCGATGACGACCCGGTGTCCCTCGAGCTGCTTGAGCCGGTTCGACAGGATGTTCGGCGCGATGCCATCGACCGACTGCTGCAGCTCACCGAAGCGGTGCGGCCCATCGAGCAGCGCCTCGATCAGCAGTAGGACCCAGCGGTCACCGACGCGCTCGGCGGCGTGCACCAGCGGAGAGGTCGATGACGTGCTCACAATCGCATGCTACCCGGCGGCGCAGACATCGGGGTTGCTCGTCACCGCGCCACAGCGCTAGTCTATTGCAAGTGACAAGTTACTAGCCGAGAGGCGAGCGATGGCGATGTTGGAAGAGCTGACGAGCACGCTGCAGACCGTCGCGGACCGGGTCGGCCCGGCTGTCGTCGGCATCGGACACCGTCGCGGCGCGGGGTCGGGCTTCGTGGTCGCGGACGGGCGCGTGGCGACCAACGCGCACAACGTACGCGGCGACGTGGTGCAGGTGCGGCTGCACGATGGCTCCCGTCGCGAGGGGACGGTCGCCGCTGCCGATCCCGACAGCGACCTGGCGGTGGTGCACGTCGATACCGGCGGCATCGCAGCCGTCGAATGGCATGCCGATGGTCGCCCGGGGCTGGGTACCGGGGTGTTTGCGCTGTCGCTGGCTCGATCCGGTGCCGCGACCCGGGTGACCTTCGGCACGGTCGCCGCCGTCGACCGCGGGTTCCGTGGACCCCGCAACCGACCGATCTCGGGCGCCTTCGAGCACACGGCGCCCCTCGCGCGAGGCGCGTCGGGCGGCCCGGTGGTCGACGCCGCCGGTGCGCTGCTCGGCATCAACACCCACCGCCTGGGGGAGGGGTTCTATCTGGCCGTACCCGCAGACCAGACCCTGCGCGACCGGATCGACGCGCTCGCGGCCGGCGAGGCGCCGTCGCAACGCCGGCTGGGTGTTGTGCTGGCGCCACCCCATGTGGCCCGCCGCCTGCGGGCCGCGGTCGGGCTGCCCGAACGCAACGGCGTACTGGTGCAGCAGGTCTTCGACGACACGCCGGCCGCCGCGGCCGGCGTGCGGCGCGGCGATCTGGTCGTGGCGATAGACGGCGCCGACGTCGACAGCGTCGACGTGCTCTACACGGCCCTTTCGCGGCAGGGCGACGCCATGACCCTTCGGATCCTGCGAGGCACCGACGAGATCGACGTCACGGTCACGTTCAGCTAGCTCAGGTCGACCAGCCTCACCGCGAAACCATCGAGCAGCGAGCTGCCAAGGCGTCACGAGTCGCGGGACGGATGGTCACCAATCGTCACAGTGGGACCACGAGCGCAGGTGGTGTGCGTCAGCGACCGACGATCTCGTCGATCAGCCGTGCGGCCAGCGCCTCGTCGGCGGTCAACGGCCCGCCATCGCGCAACGCCGACGCGGCCTCGTGGGCCGACAAGGCCGAGACGGCGGCGAGCTGCTCGGCGACGTGCTGCCACGCGGCGGTGATCTGCGCCGATTGGCGCTGGATGTCGTCAGCGCGGCCGTCGATCGCGTGGTGCTCATCGATGCGCAGACTGATCGCCGATCGCGTCGCGGCCGAGCGGCCGCCGGTGCCGTGCGCCAGCACGACCGCCGCCATGCCCGCGGCGATGCCAAGACACCGGGTCGCGACCGGCGCGCGCATGAGGGTCACCACGTCGATGATGCTGGCGGCGGTGGCGACGGGCCCGCCGGTACTGTTGATGAGCAGTTCCACGGGCGCGTCCTCTTGCCCGTCGAGCAGCATCAGCTCGGCGCAGATCCGGGTCGCCGTGGCGTCGTCGATCCGCCCGGTCAGCAGCAGACGCCGCTGAGCGCGCAGCTGCGTGCGTGGATCGTCGATCGAGGGTGCCGGTGCGACGGGCAGGGTCGGCTCGGACGCCGGACGTTCGGGACCGCCGGGGTGGGGGATCTCGGGGATCGGGGGGTCAAGCATCGTCGGCTTCCACTGCGGTGACGCCGAGCTGCAGCGTGTGACCGAGCGCCGCGGCGTAGCGCTGCAGCGTCGACAGGCGCACGTCGCCGCCACCGGACTCGAGCCGGGCGACCGCCGACTGCGATGTGCGCATCCGGGCGGCGATCTCGGTCTGGGACAGCCCCTGCCTGCGCCGACGTTCGGCGAGCAGGTCGACGAGGTCGCCGAGATCCGCGGTCATCTCCGCAAAGCCAGGGAACACCGACGGCTGCCGTTGCTCCTCGCCCGGAATGGTCATGACCCGTCCTGTACGTCGTGCGGTTGCGCCGCGTCGGCCGTCTCGTCGAACCGGCCGTCGCGTACAGCGAACGTCGCCAGCGCCTCGGCGTCCGACGCGGGGAGCGGATGAAGAAGTCGGCCCACGCTGCGGCGTTGGGGTAGCCGGTCGCGATGATCTCCTCGCAGGCCGCTTCGACGTCGAACGCGGTGGTCCGCAGCTGCACCCTGTCATCGAGCAGCAGCGCCCAATGGGCGTGGCAGAACAGCACGGTCCCGAAGCCGTCGATGGGCAGGGTGACGGGGTGGGGCAGGTCGTCGAGCAGTGTCACGTGACGTTCGGTGAGTCGGGCTGCGGTCCGTGGCGCGATCGGGTCGGGGATCGACGTGGTGTCGCCGCGGGCCAGGTTGACCAGTTCGCGGTCCGCGTTGCCGCGCACCCACACGACGCGGTCGCCGAGGTCGACCAGGCGGTCGAGCACCTCGACGGGTTGCGGGCCGGCCGCGATGTCGCCGGTGAGGACCAGGCGGTCGGCGGCTGCGACGTCGGGCTCGGCGAGCACGGCATCGAGCGCAGGGAGCACGCCATGGATGTCGGAGAGCACCGCGACGGTCTGCGGCGGGGTGTGACCGTGCTGCATAGACTCAGAGTATATCATAGTTGAGATACCTTGTGTGAGGTTGCGTCGCCGTGGACGCGTAAGCTGACGGCGCATGCCGACCGGGAGAGCACGACGATGACGACCGCGTCCGATCCCAGCTATCGCGCCCGGCCGCTCGACTTCGTCCGCTTCGACCCAACGCAGATGCGCGACCGGGCGCGATCGTGGTTCGTCGAGATGGACCGGCGGCGGTCGGTTCGGCAGTTCTCCACCGAGCCCGTGCCGCACGAGCTGATCGCCGACGCGATCCGGACCGCCAGCACCGCACCGTCCGGCGCGCACATGCAACCGTGGACCTTCGTCGTCGTCAGCGACCCGGACATCAGAGCGCGCATCCGTGCCGCGGCCGAAGCCGAGGAGGAGAAGTTCTACACGCGACGCGCGCCAGACGAGTGGCTGGAGGCGCTGGCGCCGCTGGGGACCGATGCCGTCAAGACCCACATCACTGACGCTCCGTACGTGGTGGTGCTGTTCCGCCACCGCCATGGGATCAACGCCGACGGATCGATCCGAAAGTACTACTACACGTCGGAGAGCTGCGGCATCGCGGCCGGGCTGTTCATCGCCGCGGTGCACCACATGGGGCTGGCAACGCTGCCGCACACGCCGAGCCCCATGGGGTTCCTCGCCGAGATTCTCGACCGTCCGGGCAACGAGCAGGCCTTCCTGCTGCTGCCCGTGGGCTACCCGGCTGCTGACGCGCAGGTGCCAGACATCACGCGCAAGCCGCTGGACGCCGTTGCGACATGGGTGTGAGTGGCGTCATCGGCGAGATCGTCAGTCGAGCAGCTCGACGGGTTGCTGAGGCGTCATGGCGAGCGGCGCGCGACAGGCGTCGACACGACCGGCGACCTGTGCGAGCCTGTCGGACCAGCAGATCTGAAGGGGCACCGATGGTCTACGCGTTCATCGTCGGACCGGTCGCGATCACCGTTCGGTACTGGGAGGAGCACGCGCCGAACTCCCAGGTCGAGGCAGGTGCACGCGTCGAGGTCCGTCGCGTCACGCCCGTGATCGGGGGGCACGATCGGCCGGGAGCGGCGGGCTGGCGGATCGCGCCGGTCAGTGACGGCGGGATCTGGCGGGCGGACCTGCTCGAGTTGATCGCCGGCGACCAGCACGAGCCGCGTCATCACTACCATCCCGACTTCCGCGATGGCGATGTCGGCACGCGCGTGTTCGATCCGACATTGACCGCTGACCCTGTCGGCTGGACGATGGACCACCTGGCGGGCCTGCCGGCCCTGCTGGTCGAGGCGGGCGCACCGGAGCTGGCCAACGAGATCGACATGGCGGCGTTGCGCCGGGCACTGCCGGCCGTGCGCACCGCGATCGTGGAGTGCACCGGACCGCGAGACCCCGCCACCGCGCCGGTCTGACGGGCCGGCCGACCACGTCGGCGGCGGGGGAGCTGCGTCGTCCGCCACCGTGGTCACATGGATCTGGAGCAGCTGCGCGTGCTCGCCCGCGACGAGCACGGGCTGTGCACCGTGTCGGTCGTCGATGACGACGGTGCACCACATGCCAGCGTGGTCAACGCCGGCATGCTCGCACATCCGCGTGACCATGGCGACGTGCTCGGGTTCGTCACGCGTGGCGGATCCGTCAAGCACCGGCTCCTTCGGCAACGACCACGCGCCGCCGTCACGTTCCGTCGAAGATGGCGGTGGGCCGGCATCGTCGGCGACGTCGAGCTGATCGGGCCTGATGAGCCGGCGCCGGAGGTCGATGTCGCGGCGCTGCTGCGAGACGTCTTCGTCGCCGCAGGCGGAACCCATGACGACTGGGATGAGTACGACAAGCCGTCGGCGTAGGTTCGCTCTCGTCCAAGGCCTTCTCGACGACTCTGTCCTTGAACGTGACGCAGACCGGGGCAGAGCGGACGCGGAGTAGGGTGGGACGCCAGCGGCGCTTGGCACCTCCGGTGCGACGTGGCACGATCTCGCAGATGGCCGGCAGACCCGCCGCAGCACAATACCTGCGCGACCTCGCGCGGCTGCGCCGCGTCCGTGACCGGATCGACCGGGAGTACGCGCAGCCGCTGGACGTCGAGGCGCTCGCCCGGGGCGCCCACATGTCGGCCGGGCACCTCAGCCGCCAGTTCCGGCGCGCCTACGGCGAGTCGCCGTACGCCTATCTGATGACGCGGC
>JAHWKT010000026.1 GCA_019347695.1 Actinomycetota bacterium
ATCCCTCGATGACCTTGCCGAGCGTGCCGACGACCGCATCGACCAACGTCCTCAAAGTCTCCTTGTTCTTCAGGATGGCCACGAGTCCCGTGCAGGCCGCGGCGCTGACGCCGCCGAGCATCGCGTACTCGGCTGCCTGCGCGCCGCGCTCGTCGTCACCGATCGCGGGCATGCCACGCGACCGCAGCGCCGCATCGATCCGGTGGGCCAGGCCGGCGCCGCCGACGTGGGCGTCGACCGCGACGCGGCGGGACAGGGTGGTCAGGTACGAGCTCATGCTGTGCCTTTCAGTTGGGCTGACGCCTAGGCCGCCACCGCGGTCCACACCAGCGGTGGCACGACCGCGACGACGAACGCCGGCAGCGTCAGCAGGGTGGTGGGGAAGACGAGAGCCAGTTGCACCCGCTCGGCGGCGGTCTCCGCAGCCGCCCGTTGCCGGGCGCGCAGCGCCTCGCCGAGCTGGTGCAGCGACGGTGCGGCCGACACGCCCCACTGCTCGGTGATCGCCAGCACCGATCCGATCTCGACCAGGCCGGTGCCCACGAACGCGCGCTCGATGCCGGTGCCGGCCCGCAGACGCCGAGCGATCAGGCGAAGCTGGTCGGCGACTGGGTCGCCGGTGACATCTGCGAGGTGCGCCAGCGCGCCCGGCAACGCGGTGCCGGCGCCGAGCAGCATCCGCAGCAGCGCGACGATCTCGAGCGCGCCACACGACGGCGGCTGGGACGGTTCGCGCGGTCGGCCCGCCCACGCGCCGGCGGCGCCGGCGGCGACCAGCCCGACGAGCGGGTGGATGGCGACCGTCCCGGCGATCAGCACGGGTGCGGCGACCGCCAGCGCCCGGCCGCGGTCGAACGCCGCCACGGCGGCGACCAAGGGGTCCGCGAGGAGGCCGGCGTGTGCTGCCCGGCGCACGAGCCGGCGGGACCACACGTGCGCGGCGACGCCGAGCACGACGGTCACGGCGGCGCACGCCATGCCGACCGGCTGGAGATAGAACCGCAGCGCGGCCGGGTCGACCGCCATCATCAGGCCCCAGGCGAACGCGGGGAGCAGCGTGAGCAATCGTGCGGTGCCGGTGGCCTGAGCGGCTCGCGCGCGGAGGCGATGGTGGTCGACCAACGCGTCATGCCGCGTACGCAGCACGAGGTCGATCGCGTCGACCGCGCCGTGGCCACACCGCTGCGCGAGCGCGAGGGCACGCAGCAGCGGTCCGGCGCTGAGCGCCGACGGATCGGCGTGCTCGCGGGCGACGGCTGCCAACGGCTGGCCGAGCCCGACGACCCGCGCGGTGGCTTGCAGCGTGGCGTCGGTCGCCGACCGCAGCGACTCGGCGGGGGGCATGCCGACCGACAGCGCCGCACGCACGCGCAGCAGGTCGGTCGTCGACACGTCGCTCACGCCGCCCTGCCCTCCGCCTCGTGATGGCGCCACAGGTCCGCCCAGCACAGCCGCCCGTCCGGGCCGAGCCCGTCGACGCGGGCGATCTGGCGCAGGTGTCGACGGCCGTCGACGGCACGACCGAGCACCACCAGCAGATCCAGGCACACCGCCATCTGGACACGGATCGCGTCGAGCGGCAGCCCCGCGAGCAGCGCCATGCCCTCCAGCCGGACGAGGGCCTCGTCGGCGGCACGCGCGTGGACGGTGGTCATGCAGCCGTCGTGGCCGGTCGCCAACGCGGAGAAGACGTCCACGACCTCGGCGCCGCGCACCTCGCCAACGACGATCCGGTCCGGGCGCATGCGCAACGCCTGCCGCACCAGATCGCCGTAGCCCGCGCTCGCGCCACCGTCGGGACCGCGCGGCCGTGTCTCGAGACGCACCGCGTGGGGGCACCGCAGCTGCAGCTCGGGCGCGTCCTCGACCACAACGACACGCTCGGCTGCGGTGACCTCACCGAGCAGCAGACCCAGCATCGTGGTCTTGCCGGTCCCGGTCCGTCCGGCACAGACGACGGCGCGCCGGTCGGCGACGGCTGCGCACAGCAGCTGCCGCGCTGCCGGCGGCACGGCGCCCGACCGCTCGAGGTCGTCCCAGGTGTGGGCCACGGTCGCGAACTTGCGGACGGTGACCAGCGGTCCGTGCGCGGTCAGCGGTTCGCCGATCGCGTGCAGCCGGCTGCCGTCGGCGAGCCGGGTATCCACCGTGGGATGCGCGCGGTCGAACCGCAGGCCCTGCGGTCCGACGACCCGCAGCACCGCGGCGCGCAGCGACTCGGCATCCGGATAGGTGATCCCGGTGCGTTGGAGGCGACCGGCCCGTTCGACCCACACGTCGTCGGGGCCGTTGATCATGACGTCGGTGACGTCGGCGGACCGCAGCAGCCGCTCGGCGGGGCCCAGCCCCGAGAACAGGTCGGTCATCTCCCGCACCACCGCGGCGAGGCGGCGCTCGTCGAGCAGCAGTCCCTCCGCGCGGACGGCACGGGCGATCGCGGCACGCAGCGCGGGGCCGGGGTGGGCGGGTTGGGTACCGATCGCCAGCACCGGGTCCTCGGCTACGCGGTGCCTGATGCGGTCGAGATCGAGCGCAAGGCTCATGACGGCCACCGCTCGACGCGTCGCATCCCGTCCCGCAGGAGCGCGAGCCACCGTCCGGGAAGCGCGGAGGGCACCCGGCCGAGCAAGCCGGCACGCGCGACACGGGACGACAGCGGCAGGTGTGCCACTGCGGGCCGTCCGAGCACCCGCTCGGCGTCGCGGGCACGCAGTGCCAGATCGCCCACGACGACGACGGGCAGATCCAGATCGCGCGCGCGCCGCAGGCTGGCGTCGGCGCGCGCCACGAGGACCGTGGTGTCGGACGTCACGCGGGTGCCGGTGTCGGCGACGACGACGTCGCCGGACCACGCGATGTCGGCGACGTCGGCGTCGTGGCCGGCGACGGCCAGCCGTGGCACGCCGGCGACCGGTGTGTGTCGCGGCGTGCCCGCCGCGCCCGCACCGGCGAGAGCGCGCATGCCGTCGCCACCGACCACCAGCACGGCCGCGCCCGCCCAGGCCAACAATCCACCGACGGCCAGCGCGACGGTGGAGGTGCCGACACCGCCGGCGGCCCCGGCGACCGCGACCTGCGCGCCCTGTGGTGTCGTCTGGCGGTGCAGATCGACCCGGGCGGCGACCAGTGGGATGCGGTCGCGGTCGTCAGGCCAGCCCACGACGTCCTCCGCGCCCGCGGCGAGCAGCGCGGTCGCGCGATCCTCGGGGACCTGACCATCCGTGACCGCGATCCACGGCACGCCGCCACGCGGCCGATCCGTCAAGACCAGCGCCGGCGGCAGCGACCCGTCGGGGTCGACGACCTGCCAGCCCAGGTCGCGCTCGACCCACGCGGTCACCGGCCCCGACAGCGGTCGGGCCAGCAGCACCGCCACCGGGAGGTCCTCGATCATGTCCGGCTCCTGCCGCCGCGTCACACCAACGGGCGCAGACGGTAGGAGGACTGAGGGCGGCGCGACGGAACAGCGCGGATCGAGCTGTGGAAGCTCACTGTGCGTACTGCCCGGCTACGACAGGCGACGCGACGGATGGCCGGGCGGTCGGCGGGTCGGATCGCCCGACGGGCGGCCGCTGCGGGGCAGGGTCAGCAGGTGGCGCCGTGCCGCTACGGCACCCCGGTGCGCGTGGTCAGTGCTCTGGCCTCGACCGGCCGGCGTCCCTAGAAGTAGTCCCGGTGGTAGCGGATGCCGGCCTGGTCGACCTCGATCCAGCTGCTGCGCGGCAGGTTGGCCCACCGACGACCGGCGGCCGTGTAGCTCATCGTCCACTCGACGGCGATGGTCCGGCCGTCGTCGGACTCGAGGATGCGCTCGACGGTGATGTCGAGGTCCTCGCGGGCCTGCATCCACGAGTTGAGGTACGAGCGGATCAGCGTCCGTCCCTCATGGGGCGGGTTGTTGGGTTCGAGGAACATCGACTCGGCCGCGTACAGCTCCGCGACGGCGGCGTCGTCGTGCTTCTCCAGCGCAGCGCTGAGCTGCTCCCACAGTTCTCGTGCTCGACCCATCGAATCTCCTCGAACGCACGGCGCGACCGCGTGCGCGGCGGCGACCAGGCCCACGGGGCGGAGGGTTCGTCGTTCACCGCGCCCGTGTCGTGCCGCAACGATAACCGCGGCGCCGCACGCAGCCAAGCGTGCCCGCCGCCGCGTCGCTCAGGCGCGCTAGAGGTACTGTCCGGTGCCGCCCGGGCGCTCGTCGTCTGACCCCTGCGGTCCCGGCGGCCCGCCCCGCATGCCCGCGGCGCCAGGTGGCAGCTGGCGGCGCATGCGCTCGAGCTGCTGGCGCGCGCTCATCTGCTGGCTGGCGATCGCCGCCTGGATGCCCTGGAACAGCCCTTCGAGCCAGCCGATCAGCTGCGCCTGCGCGATGCGGATCTCCGACTCGGTGGGGGTGTCGGTGTCGAACGGCAGTGTCAGGGCGTCGAGCTCCTCCTGCAGGCCGCCGGTGAGCACAGACCGCATCTGCGTGAGGGAGGTCTCGTGGATCTGGCGGAGCCGCTGCCGTCCGGCCTCGTCCGGATCCGCGCGACGCACCTCCTCCTGCATCTCCCGCAGCATCAGCGCGATCCGCAGCAACTTGCCCGGCTCGCTGATGGCGTCGGGCTGTTCCTGCTCTTCGGACTCCTCGACCACCTCGACGGTCTCCGCCGGTTCGACGGTGTCGGTCGACGCGGTGGTCCCGTCACCGTGTGCATCGGACTGGTCGATCGGGCCGCGGGGCTCGTCACTCACCGTTACATCCTTGTCGACGCCGGCACTCACCTATGCGAACAGCGCGCTGGCCAGCCGTGGTCGCGCGCGCCTGGTGATCTCGTGTCCATCGCCCAGTACCCGGAACAGGTCGAGCAGCAACGTGCGCGCGTCATCCCGGATCTCGGCATCGGTCACGGCGGCCAGCAGCACGTCGACCGCCTTCTCGTGGCGCTCGGCGGCGAGCAGGGCGCGACCGTACGCCAGCCGCGCCTGCGGCGAGTCGTCGGCACGCGCGGCCAGGGCGTCGAGCGACTGCCCGTTGCCGGCGGACTCGAGCCGCAGCTCGGCGAGCAGCCGCTGCGCCTCCTCATGCTGCGACGCGCGCTCGAGCAGCGCGCGGGCGTCGTCGTAGCGTCCCGCGCCCCGCGCGAGGCGGGCGAGCGAGATCAGCGCGCCAGCATTGCTGGGCTCGTGTTCGAGCGCCTGCGTCAGCAGCGACTCGGCCCGCGCGGGCTCCTCGGTGGCCCGCGCGACGAGACGGTCGGCGGCGCTCGGCGCCAGACCCGCGAAGAACTGCTCGATTGCCGTGGCCGGCTGGAGGCCGACGAACTCGCTGACAACCCGGCGGTCCCGGAACGCCTTGACCGCCGGGATGCCCTGCACCTGGAACTGCTGCGCGAGTCGCGGAGCCTCGTCGACGTTGCACTTGACGACGGTGACGTCGTCGGCGAACCGTTGCGCCGTCTGCTCCAGCAGCGGCGACAGCTGCCGGCACGGGCCGCACCACGGCGCCCAGAAGTCGACGACCACCGGCTGGTGGACGCTGGCATCGAGGACATCGGTGGCGAAGCTGTGCTCGGTCACCGCGTTGACGGTCGTGCTCATGATGCGATGAACCTCACTTGCTGATGGATCAGCGGTCGACGTGCTGGAGGTGCAGCTGGCCCCGTGCGACGAGCTTGCCGTCGGGCCGGGCGATGCGGACCTCCCACACCTGCTGGGTGCGGCCCTGGTGCACCGGCAGCGCCTCGACGTCGACCGGACCCTCGACGTGGGGGCGGAAGAACTCGGTGTAGTTGGACACCCCGACGACGGACTGGCCGTGCTCGGCGGCCTTGATGTAGGCGGCGATGCTGCCGACCGTCTCGACGATCGACGCATGCCAGCCACCGTGCACGATGCCGGCCTCCTGATGGTGCTGCGGTCCCGCGTGTGCCCGCGCCAGCGCCTTGGTCGGCCCGACCTCGAGCAGGGTCAGCCCCAGTCCAGTTGTGAACCCGACGCCGTGGGGGTCACCGTCGAGATCCAGCGGCAGCTGCGCCAGCATCTCGGCGACGTCAGTCATCGCGGCGTGCCTCCAGGAAGTGCTCGATCTCCGCGGCGAGGTCGTCGCCGGTCGGCAGGTCCTCGTCGTCCTCGCCGGCGTCGACCATCTGCTCGAGCGCGGTCACCATCGACACCGCGTCCTCGTGCTCGGCGACCGCATCGGCCACCTGCTCGAGATGCAGCGTGGCGGCGGCCCGCAGCTCGGTGGTATCGATCGCCACGCCGAGCGCGTCGGCGATGCGCTCGGCCAGCGCCAGCGCCGCCGGAGGATGCGGGTTGGTGGCGATGTAGTGCGGCACCTCGGCCCACAGGCCGACCGCGGGGATGTCATGTCGTGCCAGCTCGGCCTGCAGCACCGTGCTGGCGTTGATCGGCCCCGTGTAGCCGGACACGTCGACGCCGTCGAACTCGAGCAGCTGTGTGACGCGGTTCCGGGCCCGCGACACCGCGACGGGCCGCGTGTGCGGCGTGGCTGCGGGATACGCCCCGAGCTGGACCACCTGTTCGACACCGAGCCGGACGCAGACCGCCGCGACCTCCTCGGCGAAGGCGTGCCACCGCATGTCCGGCTCGGGACCGAGTAGCAGCAGCGCGTCGCGGGGAGCGTCGTCGAGGGTCGCGACCAGCAGCTCGAGCTCGGGCCAGTCGATGCGGCGGACGACGCCCGAGTCGACGACGGCGGTTGGGCGCCGCGCCCTGTAGTCGATCAGCGCATCGCCGTCGAAGCGCGCGATCGGCTCGGCCCGCCACCGGTGGCGCAGGAACGCCGACGCGCTCGACGCGGCGGAACCGGCGTCGACGAACCCGTCCAGCGCGACGATCAGGAGGGCGTGACGCACAGCCGGTGGATCGGTGACCCAGTGCAACAGCTCGGACATGCGGCCAGGCTAGCGGCGAACAGCGTCGCTGGACGACGGTCGTTCACCAGCAGATCAGGATCTGGTGGTGCCGTTCGTGCCGCGCGGCGTGCGGCGCCGCCCGGCCGTCCGACGTTCCGGCTGCTCACCGCGCCGGGCACCGTCCCGTGTCTCGGGTTCGGGACGCGGACGCTGCTGGCGACCGTTGGCTCGGCGCTGGCCGTCGGTCCGCTCGCGCGTCGGCGACGATGTGGTCGATGCCGGCGGTGGCGTCCGCCGCCGGTCCTGGTCGCCCCCGTCACGGCGTGGCGGTGGCGGCTTCTTCGCAGCGCTGCGCGACGCACCGCGAGGTGTCGCCTGCGCCGCCGATGCCGGCGGTGGTGCCTGCGATCGCGGTGCGGTGGGCGACGCGGGCTGTGCCTGTGATCGCGGCGCGGCCGGCGGCGGCGGACGCTGCTGGACCGGCGGTGCCGGTTGCGCCCGGGATGCCTGCAGGCTGCGCAGCACGCCGAGTGCGATGCCGGCGAGCAGCGAGTAGCCGAGCACGCCGATCAGCGTGGTGAGCACGAAGTCCTGCTCGCCGAACATGCCCTGGAAGGGCACGAGGAACGCGACCGACAGGGCGCGGACCGAGCTGACGATGACATTCGCCTCGTTGGCCTCGAGCAGCCGGAACAGGGCGTCGAACGCCAGCACGCCGACGATGAACACCAGCAGCGTGTTGATCCAGCGACCGACACTGTCCCAGTAGTTCATCGAGGCTCCTTGGCCCTGCCGCCGCGCGCAGGCGGCGTGCCGTCCTCCCAGGCTAGTGGGTCGAGCCGGTTTGCGACACGCCGAATGTGTCGCGGTCAGGCAGCGACCATCCGCACGGGCACGCGCCGGTAGCCGCGAAACTGGAAACTGGCGCGGCGGGTGGGAGCGTCGACCAGCTCGATGACGTCGCTGCGGGCCAGCAGCCGTTCGAGTGCGACCGCGATCTCCAGCCGTGCCAGCGGCGCGCCCAGGCAGTAGTGGATCCCCGCGCCGAAGCCGACGTGCGGGTTGGGGCTGCGTCGCAGTTTCAACGTGTCGGCCCGGTCGAACGCCTCCTCGTCACGGTTGGCACTGCCCAGCAGCAGTCCGACGCGCTCGCCCGGCTCGAGGACGCGGCCGACGACCTCGACCGGCTCGAACACGGTGCGCTGGAACAGGCTCAGCGGACTGTCGAACCGGATGAGCTCCTCGACGGCGTCCGCCATCGCGTCGGCGTCGGCAGCATCACGCAGCTCCGCGAGCCGAGCGCGCCGCTCGAGCAACGCGACGACCCCGTTGCCGATCACGTTGACGGACGCCTCGTGACCGGCGTTGAGGAGCAGCGCCGCCGTGGCCACCAGCTCGTCGCGCGACAAGGCGTCACCGTCGACGTCGGCGTGTACGAGCGCGCTGAGCAGATCGTCACCTGGCGCGTCCCGGCGCCACGCGATCAGCTCGTCGAGCATCGCGGTGAACTCGGCGGCGGCGTCGATGGCCGCCTGCGCCGTCCGGTCGTCGTGGTCGAGCTCGTACAGCGCGACGATGCGGTTCGACCACGGACGCAGCGGACCACGCAGCTCGCGCGGGACCCCGAGCAGCTCGGCGATCACCTCGACGGGCAGCAGCTCGGCGAACTCGGTCATGAGATCGAACCCGGTGGGATCGACCCGGTCGAGCAGCTCGTCGGTGAGCTCGACGATCCGGCCGCGCAGCCCGGCGATGCGCCTGGGGGTGAACGGTCGCGCGGCGAGGCGGCGCAGCCTGGTGTGCTCCGGAGGCTCGAGCTCCAGCAGCGAGTGCTCGTTGAGCAGGTTCCACGGCGCGAAGCGCTCACGGGGCTCGTAGGGGACGAACACGCGGCCCAGACGGCGGTCGCGCAGCAGGCGGTCGACGTCGTGATGCCTGGCGACCAGCCACAGCCCAGTGGTGTCGTGCCAGGTCAGCGGCGCCTCGTCGCGCAGCCTGGCGTACGTCGGGTACGGGTCATCGACGAGGCGCGACGGGTCGAACGTGATGTCGGTCACGCGCCAAGTACACGACGTCGAGCGCCGCCGTGCAACCCGCAGCCACCGGTCGCCGCGACGGTGTCGTCAGCTGTCGAGTGCCGCGCCGAGGAGCCGGACGCGACGTGCCGATCCCCCGCGCCGGCCTCCGTCTCTGGTCGCTCCCGACGCGCATCGAGGGATCGGGCCGACATCCTCCCAGCCGATGTCACCGTATCCGGCGTCCGTGACGCCGACCTGCCTCACCGACGCCGCCAGACAGGCTGGCACACGACGTCGGCTGACCGGTCGGCCGCACCAGGTTCTTGCACACGCCGCGGCGATCCTTGAGGCTGCAGGGACACGCCGGTGGACAGGCCGCCGGCGATCTGGCCCACAGGCCAAAGGGGGCGCATCCATGCGCAGGTTGCTACTTGTCTGTTGTCTCGTGATCGCGATGGTGGCGGCGTTGATGCCGGCCGCGACAGCGAACCCACACCGTAAACACCGTGAGCCACGCAAGGACCCGGTCGCCATCGGTCGCGGCGGCGCGGTGTCCACCGTCGATCCGACCGCCACAGCCGCCGGGATCAAGGTGCTGCGCAGGGGCGGCAACGCGGTCGATGCCGCCGTCGCCGTGGCGGCGACGCTCGGCGTCACCGAGCCCTACTCCGCCGGCATCGGCGGTGGCGGGTTCATGCTGGTCTACCTCGCCGAGTCCGACGAGGTGGTGGTGATCGACGGCCGTGAGGAGGCGCCCGACGACCACCGCTTCGACCTCGACGTGTTCGCCGAGTTCGCCGACGGCGGCTTCTTCGACGCCGTCAACAGCGGGCTGTCGGTCGGCGTGCCCGGCACGCTCGCGACCTGGGTCGACGCGCTCGAGCGCTACGGCACGATCTCGCTGCGCCAGGCACTGCGGCCGGGCATCCGCGCCGCGCGTCGCGGCTTCATCGTGGACGAGACCTTCGCGTCGCAGACGGAGGGCAACCTCGAACGGTTCCGCCAGATCACCTCGACCGCTGACACCTTCCTGGTCGACGGCGAGGTGCCGGAGGTCGGGTCGCGCTTCCGCAACCGCGACCTCGCGCGGACCTACCGACAGCTCGCGCGCCGCGGCCCCGAGTGGTTCTACGGCGGTGAGCTGGGCGAGGAGGTCGTCGAGACGGTGCAGGACCCACCGACGGTCGCGAACCCGGCCGAGGAGTGGCAGCCGGGCTTCATGGACATCTTCGACCTCGCCGACTACGAGGTCCAGAACCTCGAGCCGACGCAGATGGAGTACCAGGGCTACGACGTGTTCGGCATGCCGTCACCGTCGAGCGGCGGGATCACCGTCGGTGAGACGCTGAACATCATCGAGGACGGCACGTGGTCGGACCCGACCGGCTTCTACCACCTGTTCCTGGAGTCGACCGCCCACGCGTTCGCAGACCGCAACGCCTACATCGGTGACGACCGCTACGTGTACGTGCCGCAGGAGGCCATGCTCTCCGAGGAGTTCGCCGCGGAGCGCTTCGCGCAGATCGACCCGAACGCCGCCAGCGACAAGCCGGTGGCTCCGGGAAACCCCTGCGATGAGGATGGCAGCACGTTCTGCGTGCCCGACCCAGCCGCCGTCGATGCGGCCGAGGGCGCGAACACGACCCACCTGGTGACCGCCGACCGTTACGGCAACATGGTCAGCTACACCTTGACGATCGAGCAGACGGGTGGCAGCGCGATCACCGTGCCCGACCGCGGGTTCCTGCTCAACAACGAGCTGACGGACTTCAACTTCACCGGTCCGAGCCCGAACCTGCCCGCGCCCGGCAAGCGGCCGCGCTCGAGCATGAGCCCGACCATCGTGCTGGACGACGGCGAACCGTTCCTCGCGGTCGGCACCCCCGGCGGGTCGACCATCATCACCACCGTCGCGCAGGTGCTCGCCAACCGGTTGGGCCGCGACGTGCCACTGCCCGACGCGGTGGAGGAGCCGCGGGCGACGCAGCGCAACACCACCGACGTGGTCGCCGAGCCGGCGTTCATCGAGCAGTACGGCGACGGCCTCACGGAGCTCGGCCACACGTTCGAAGAACGCGACGAGCTCGGCGCCGTGACCGCCATCGAGCGGCGCCGACGCGGCTTCCTCGCCGTCGCCGAGGCCGTGCGCCGCGGCGGCGGAGACGCGGGCGTCGTGCGGCCACGACACCGACACCGCCGCTGACCGCCCGGTGTGTCGGCTGGCACCCACCAGCGGGTGCCAGCCGACACGCCCAGCCCGGCACCCCGAAGGTGGTCGGATCAGGCCCACCAGCGGGTGCCAGCCGACACACACCACCGCCGCCAGCACGCTCAGGTATCGTCGCCCGCGATGGCTCGTGCAGCTGACCCATTGACCTCCCGGCCCGCAGATCTGGTGGCGACGTGGCCGCAGGTCTGCGGCTGGCGCCTCGCACGCCAGCACGTCACCGAGCCGGCCGCCGATCCCGTGGGCGTCGCCGCCAGACTGTGCGGGGTGCAGGCCCAGGTCACGTCGTCGGCACAGCTCACGCTCGGCCTGCGGTCACCGGCGAGCGCCGACGACCTCGAGACGGCGTTGTGGACCGACCGCTCGCTGGTCAAGACCTGGGCGATGCGCGGCACGCTGCACTGGCTGCCGTCCCGCGAGTACGCCATGTGGATCGCGGCGTTGCGAACGCGTCCGTGGCGGATCACCCCGTCGTGGGAGCGTTACCACGGCGTGACGGCGGACGAGCTGGCGGCCGTCTCCGAGGCGATCCCCGAGGCGCTGGACGGGCGGCAGCTGACGCGCGACGAGCTGGCGGCGCGCATCGCCGAGGTGACGGGCAGCGCGCACCTCACCGAGCAGCTGCGGTCGGGCTGGGGCGCGGTGCTCAAGCCGGCCGCCAACCGCGGTCTGCTGTGCTTCGGGTCGGACCGCGATCGCAACGTGACCTTCGTCCGCCCGCAGGACTGGCTCGGCGAGATCGGACCGCTGCCGGACGCCGCCGACGCGCTGTGGGAGGTGCTGTGTCGCTTCCTCGACGCCTACGGCCCCGCCACCCCCGCCGACGTCGCCCGCTGGTTCGGGGAACCCGAGCGGATGGGCCGGCAGCTGCTGGCCACGCACGCCGACCAGTTGCACGTCGTGGACGTCGAGGGCCACCGGGGGTGGGTCACGGCGGCGGGCGCGGCGACGCTCGCCGACACCCCGCCTGCCGCGGGTGTCGAACTGCTCGGCGGCTTCGACCCGTACATCCTGGCGCCGATCAGCCACCGCGACGCACTCGTCCCGGAAGGACACCTCGCCGACGTCTCGCGGACCGCCGGGTGGATCTCGGCGGTGGTCCTGGTCGACGGTCGCGTGGCGGGCACGTGGACGACCGACGCCGGCGGCGACGGCACCCGGGTCACCGTCACGGTCTTCCGGCCGCTGACCTCGGCGCACGTCGCCGCGATCGAACAGCGTGCGGCCGAGCTCGGCGGCCGCCTGCTGCCGGGGCCCGTCACCACATGCCTGGTGGCGTCGCCGTGACCCGACCGTTCCGCTTCGGGGTGCAGCGGCTGGAGTACGGCGATCCGCGCGAGATCGCGGCGTTCGCCCGGCGCGCCGAGGAGCTCGGCTACGACGAGCTGTTCTCCTACGACCACATCGGCGCCGAGGATCCGTTCGCACCGCTGCTGGTGGCGGCGGGCGCGACCGAGGCGCTGCGCGTGGGCCCGCTGGTGCTCAACAACGAACTGCACCACCCGGTGCTGATCGCGCGGACCGCGGCGACCGTCGACCGGATGTCCGGCGGCCGGCTCGTGCTCGGACTCGGCGCCGGCTACACCCAGTCGGAGCACGACGCGATCGATGTGCCGCTGCGACCGCCCGGCGAGCGGGTCGATCGCCTCGCCGAGTCCGTCGTGGTCATCCGGTCGCTGCTCGACGAGGGCGCGGTCACGTTCTCCGGCGCCCACCACCACGTCGCGCTCGACGACCTGGGGACGCCGCCGACGCAGCCGCACGTGCCTCTGCTGATCGGCGGCCACGGTCGCCGCATGGTCGAGCTGGCGGCGCGACACGCCGACATCTTCCAGTTCACCGGGCTGACCCACGGCGACGGCGGCGCGCTGCAGCCGGGTGGCTTCGACATCGCCGCCGTCGACGAGCGAGCGCGGTGGCTGACCACCACGGCCGGCGGGCGCGACACCGACATCGAACGGTCGGCGCTCGTGCAGTTCGCCGCGGTCGGCGACGACGCGCCCGATACCAGCGAGCTGGCCGCGCGGTTCGGCCTCGACGCCGCGACCATCGAGGCCAGTCCGTTCGTGCTCACGGGCCGGGCCCCGCGGATCGTCGGCAAGCTGGAGCGCCTCCGGGAACGGATCGGGGTGAGCCATGTCGTCATCCGCGACCCGGAGGGGTTCGCCCCGATCGTCGACGCGCTCCGCGGACGATGACCGTCGCCGCCCGGTAGGGTTGTCGGTGGAGGCGTCTGGATTCCTGGTGGGTCCCACGGTCTTCAAAACCGATGAGCCGGTACCTATCCGGCTGGCGGGTTCGATTCCCGTTCGCCTCCGCGAGACAGCCTCGGCGCCCGTTGCCGCCGAGGCGCCGGTGACGCGCGACCACGGAACCCGACCCAGGCGATGACCACGCAGCTGTTGGCCAGCGACGTGCTGCCGATGCCGGTCGTGCTGGCTGGTGGTGCGGGCGTGGTCATCGCGACGGCGGCGGCGCTGACGAACCGGTCGGCGACGCGGCCGGACCTGCCTACCGACCGGTGGCACCGGCCCCTGCCGTCGTTCGTCGATCGGCCGGTGACGCGCGTGACGTTGCGCGTCGGCGGTCTCGTGACGGCCGTGCTGCTGATCGGTGCGGTGGTCGCGGCAGGCAGCGACGTGCACCCCGCCGGCGTGGTGGCGCTGCTCGTGGGTGTCAGCCTCCTCGCCGGTCCGCTGCCGCGGCTGGCGAACCCGGTGCGCATCGGGCTCGCGCTCGCCCCGCCTGCGACGATCGGCCACGGCACCGACCCCGACCTCGGGGAGAGCGTCGGATGGGCGGCGGTGGGCTGGTTGGCGGCGCTGTCGGCGCTGCTGCGCACCGTCGAGGACGGTCGGGTGCTCGGTGCCATGTTCGCCGGTTACCTCCTGCTGCAGGCGGTGCTGCTGCGTCGCCGTGGCGGCCGGCGGCCGGCGCACAGCGACGCGCTCGACGCCACCAGCGCCGTGGTGGGCCTCGTCGCGCCGCTGGGACGCACCCGGGACGGCGGCCTGGCGTGGCGCAACCCGGTGGTCAACGCCGCCCACGCGTCGCCCGGTCAGGCGGCCCTGTGGCTGACCGCGGTGCTGGTGGCGCTCGCGCTCACCGGCGTCGGTGGCGAGGCGACCACGGCCGGCGTGCTGGTGCGGTTCGTGGCGATCGCCACCGTCGCCGGCGCCGTGCTGCGCGGCGGGATCATCCGCGCCTACTTCCGTGGTGCGGTGGCACCGCTGGCAGCGGCGTACGGCCTGCTGGCCGGCGGTCGTTGGCTGCCGCCAGTGGACCTGGTGGTGTTCGTCGCGCTGCACGCGGTCGCGGTCGCGGTGCTGCACCGCCAGGCGATCGCGCGCCACGATCCCCGCACGGCCCGCGCGGTGCAGTTCCTGCCGCGCCTGGCGGTCCTGACATCGGTGCTCGGCGGACTGGCCGCGGTCGCGATCAGCTGACCGGCTACGCTGCTGCCATGCAGCAGCCGCAGCGCCCGTATCCGGGCTACATCGAGCGTGTCGTCGACCGGATCCGGCGGGCGGACCCACCGCCGATGTCGTCGCCGTTCGACGGTGCGTCGACGCTGCACGACCGGCTCGCCGACGTCGTCGAGGGCGACGGCGACGCGCTGCTGCAGCTGTCCCACGACGTGCACGACCATCCGGAGCTGGGGTTCGAGGAGCATCAGGCCGTGCAGGCGGTGGCCAACCTGCTCGTCGACCGGGGCATCGAGGCAGAGGTGGGCGCCTACGGGCTCGATACGGCGCTGCGTGCGACGACCGGCACCGGTGAGCCAGCCGTCGCCGTGATCGCCGAGTACGACGCGCTGCCCGAGATCGGCCACGCCTGCGGACACAACGTCATCTGTGCCACGGCGGTCGGTGCGTTCCTGGCGCTCCACGAGCTGCGCGACGACCTCGACGGCAGCGTCGAGCTGATCGCGACGCCCGCCGAGGAGGGCGGTGGCGGCAAGGAGCTCATCGCCCGGGCGGGTGGCTTCGACCACATCGCGGCGGCGCTGATGGTTCATCCGTTCGGCATGGACGTCGCCGATCATCCATGGCTGGGCGTCCGTCAGGTCGCGGTCACCTACCGGGGCCTGCCGGCGCACGCGTCGATGATGCCGTTCCTCGGCCGCAACGCTCTGGATGCGGTGGTGCTGGCCTACACCGGCGTCGGTCAGCTCCGCCAGCACATGCTGCCCAGCGACCGGGTGCACGGCATCATCACCGACGGTGGTCAGGCACCCAACATCGTGCCCGAGCGTGCGGCGGCGCTGTTCTACCTGCGCTCGGCGGAGCCGGAGACCTTGACGGTGCTCACCGAGCAGGTGCAGGCGATCCTCGAGTCCGCGGCGGCCGCCACCGGCACGGACGCGGACATCACCTGGGATCCGTGTCCTGCCTACCTGCCCGTGCGCAACAACCGTCCGCTCGCCGCGCGATACGCGGTCAACGTCAGCGACCGGGCCCGTCAGGTGCTGCCGCGCGGTGTCGCACCCGAGACGTTCGCCGCGTCGACCGACATGGGCAACGTCAGCGTGCGGTTGCCGGCGATCCACCCACTGCTGGCGATCGCCCCGCCGGAGGTCACCATCCACAGCCCGGAGTTCGCGGAATGGGCGGTCTCGGAGCGGGCGGACGCCGCCACCATCGACGGCGCGATCGGCCTGGCGCGCACCGCTGCGGACTACCTGGCGGACGCCGAGCTGCGGTCGGCGGTGTCCGACGACTTCGCTGCCGAGGGGGGAGTCCTTGACGTCCTCGGACTGCTGTCGTAGCTGGTCATCCGGATATTTGGCGTGCATTGTGACGAGAAAGCAGGCACAATGTCGCCGCTGGTGCTTCCCCGTCCCGGCAACACGTGCTACCGGGAGACACGGCGCAGTCCCGACGCACACATTGCCATCGCCCAGCGAGCGAAGTGATCGCAACGCAGGTGTTCGGTGCACGGCAAGGAGTTGCTCTAGGATGACCGGTGCCGCTTGAGATGCGCGAACCGTCGACCGGTCGCGGCCTCCACGTCCGAACGGATGTGACGTAGAGGTCGCGAGGCAACGTGTTGTCCGAACGCTGAACCGTAACGGGGAGGTCGCGCATGCCTGAGACGATCGCAGGCAGATATGCGTTGCTCGCCAACATCGGTGCGGGTGGAAGCGCTGACGTGTGGCAGGCGCGGGACACCGTGCTGCAACGCGATGTCGCGATCAAGCGCTTCGCGGCAGGCCACTGCATGGACGACGCCATGGCCCGGGAGCTGGGCGCGCTGTCCAGCCTGGATCATCCCGGCATCGTCCGTCTCTACGACGCCGGCGTCGAGGACGAGCGCGCGTACCTCGTCGTCGAGCTGGTGGAGGGACCCACGCTCAAGGAGCGCCTGTCCTACGGACCGCTCACGCTCGAGCAGGCCCGCATCCTGGGCCGCGACATCGCCGAGGCGCTGGCCCACGCCCACGAGCACAACCTCGTCCACCAGGACGTGACGCCGACCAACATCCTGCTCGAGGAGGGCCGGGCGCGGCTCACGGACTTCGGCATCTGCACACCTCCGCGGCGTGATGCCGATGCCCACGCCTCGATCGCGACGACCCCCGGCTACACCGCCGTCGAGCAGCTGCTCGGCGGCCCGATCTGCCCGGCTGCCGACGTCCACGCCCTCGGGCTCGTGCTGCTCGAGGCGCTGACCGGCCACAAGGAGTTCGACGGGTCGCCGCTGGCGGCCGCGGTGGCGCGCGTCCGACGGCAACCGGCGATCCCCCAGGATCTGCCGTCGCCCTGGCCGCAGCTGCTGTCGGCGATGACCGCCCGGGACCCGGTGAAGCGTCCGAGCGCCGCCACCGTCGCCGCATACCTCGACGCCTACCAGGTGATGGACCTGCCGCCGCTCGATACCGCACCGACGGCCCAGCAGGTCGCCTCGGACGTGCGCGAGCTCGCCCTGGCCAGCTTCGTCCGGCGCCACCCCCGCATCGCCGTGACCATCGCCGCGGTCCTCACCGGCTTCGCGATGTCGTGGCCACTGCAGTCCGTCTCCGAGGGCCCCCAGGCGGAGGTCACGCCCGGCGTGATGGCGTCCGAGGTGCCGGCCGGCGAGCAGGTCGACGCCGACCAGTAGGCCCCGCCGCCCCGATGGCCGCCTGCCCGACGAGCGGCGAGCGGCGGGCGGCGGACGGCGAGTGATAGCCCACTCGTGCGCGTTGCGCTCGCCCTGACGGCACCTGCCGCCGCCATCACCAACGGCGTGGCGCCGCCGGATCCCGCAGCCGTCACGCGCTGTGTCGTCCGACGTTGCCCCGTTGCGCCTGCCGTCGCTGGCAGCATCGTCGGCTGCCGGGCCCGATGGCATCGGCGGTGGCCAGCAACGACAAGGACGACGAGGTGCCCGTTGACGCGTTGATACCCATCGGTGAGCTCGCCCGCCGCGCCGAGATCCCCGTCAAGACGCTGCGTCACTACTCCGACATCGGCATCGTGCCACCCGCGCACCGCACCGAGGCCGGGTACCGGCTGTACGGCGAGGAGCAGCGGTTGCGGCTGGAGACCGTCAAGACCCTGCGGAGCCTGGGGTTCGAGCTCGACGAGATCTCCTGGATGGTCGACGGCGGCACCCGGCGGTCCGGGCTGCGACGGCAGCTGTGTGGAGTCCGAGGTCGGCTGCTGGAGCTACGGCGACTCGCGCTGATCCTCCAGGCCGCGATCGAGCGCGACGAGCCGGCGTCGGTGCACCTCGCGCGGCTGCAGACGATCGCTCGGGTGGCCGAGGACCAGCGCGCGGCGCTGATCGACCGGACGGCTGACGACCACGCCGCGACGCCCGGCGCCGGCGGGCAGACACTGCCGGAGCTGCCGGACAGCGCCGACCACGGACAGGTCGACGCCTGGCTCGAGCTGGCGGCGTTGCTGGCGGACAACGCGGGACCGGTGCGCGCCGACGTCGCCGATCGGCCGGGCGCCGAGGACGGACCGGGCGGGTTGGCCACCGACCTGCTCGGTGTGCTCCACGACGCGATGGAAGCACGCAGCGCGGGCGTGGCACCCGACGACGCCCGCGCTGACGCCGTCGTCGACCGGCTGCGGAGCGCGTTCGGGGGCGACCTGCTGCGGCGTTTCGTCAACGAGGTCGCATGGCACGAGGGTGATCTGGCGAGCCGTCGCTACTGGCGCCTGGTCGCACGGGTCCGCGGCTGGCCGGAGCACAGCCCGCAGGGGCAGGCCGTCGATTGGCTGCTCGCGGCCTTACGACTGCGCTGCGGCTGACCGGGTGCGTTGGGGGACTCCTCCCGTGCCCAGTGCACGGTAGAAGTCCGACAAGCAGGGCGGCAGCGGATGTCGCATGGACCGTGTGGCAACGACGACACATCGACGCTTGAAATCGCCAGCATCGCTTGCGAGACTCGACGCAGGCGTACGCGCATCGATTGCGTGCGCGCGTACGGGCCGCGGCGCGAACGTGCGCCCCGACCGCGGGAGTTGTCACGGTGTCCAGCTTCACGATCGAGCGCCCACGGCTGCGTGGCTGGCTGCACGCGCTGGCGGTCCCGGTGGCGCTGGCAGCTGCGGTCGTGCTGTGGCGGTCGGCCGCGAGCATGACCCTCGGCGGCCGCGTCACCGCGCTGGTCTTCGGCGCGAGCCTGGTCGGGCTGTACTCGGTCAGCTCGCTGTACCACGTGCCGTCGTGGAGTGCGCGGGCCCGCCGCATCCTGTCGCGGTGTGACGGCGCGATGATCCAGATCATGATCGCTGGCACGTTCACCCCGATCGCGTTCCACACGCTGACGGGCGCGTGGCGGGTCGTCAGCCTGCTCGTCGCATGGCTCGTGGCGATCGTGGGCGCCACCATCGCGCTGTCGCCGCTGGAGGCTCCTCGGTGGTTGGGCACGCTCGGTGCGGCATCGGCCGGGTGGCTGCTCGTGGTACCGCTGGCCAAGATCATGACGGCGCTGCCGTGGCAGGGCAACGGCCTGATCCTGCTCGGTGGCGCGTTGTACACGATCGGCGCGATCGTGTACGGGATGCGCCGCCCGAACCCGATCCCCGACTGGTTCGGGTTCCACGAGGTGTTCCACGTGCTGGTGGTCGCCGCGTCCACAGCCCACTACCTGGCAATCTGGCGCTACGTGCTGCCCGCCTGACCATCGCCGGGACCGGACGCGGCGTGACGGCGGATCCACTCGTACATCGCGATGCCCGACGCAACGCCCGCGTTGATCGATCGCGTGGAGCCGTACTGCGGGATCGACACGACCGACCTCACCGCCACCCTGGCCGCGGCCGACAGCCCCGGACCCTCCTGACCGAACAGCAGCACGCACGCCGCGGGCAGCTCTGCGGTCCGCAGATCGGTGGCGCCGGGCAGGTTGTCGATGCCGAGCACCGGCAGGTCCCGCTGCGCGGCCCATGCGGCCAGCGAGGCCACGTCAGTGTGGTGCACCACATGCTGGTAGCGCTCCGTGACCATGGCACCACGCCGGTTCCAGCGCCGGCGCCCGACGATGTGTACCGCCGTGGCCAGGAACGCGTTGGCGTTGCGCACCACCGCGCCGATGTTGCGGTCGTGCTGCCAGTTCTCGACGGCGACGTGGAACGGATGGCGACGGCGATCGAGGTCGGCGACGATCGCCTCGATCGTCCAG
This sequence comes from Actinomycetota bacterium, assembly GCA_019347695.1. Lineage (GTDB taxonomy): Bacteria > Actinomycetota > Nitriliruptoria > Euzebyales > JAHELV01 > JAHELV01. The sequence goes on from JAHWKT010000026.1 coordinate 19,726, forward strand.
TAGCGGTAGCGGTCGACGACGTTGCGGCGATCGCCCGCAGCCAGCAGTTCGGGGTCCAGGCGGGTGTCGTCGGGCCAGGGGTGCGGGTGTGGACCCACGCCGACCGGGCCCACGCCGCTCGCGGGATCGATGTCCGTGGATGCACTGCGCATGGCCGCCGACATCGTACAGACACCGATGCGTACGGACGCTGTCAACGATAAAATTTCAACAGACATTGAGTTAGCGCTCGCCGGTAGGGGGCGAGGTCGTATGGTGCGAGGGGGACCCCATGACCACGGTGACCACGTGCTGCGTCGTCGGCGGTGGACCGGCGGGCATGGTGCTGGGCTACCTGTTGGCGCGGGCCGGCATCGCCGTGACCGTCCTCGAGAAGCACGGCGGCTTCCTGCGCGACTTCCGTGGCGACACCATCCACCCCTCGACGGCGCAGCTGATGGACGAGCTGGGGCTCGGTACCGCCTTCGGTCGACTGCCGATCCGCACGGTCGACACGGTCCACCTGGTCACCGATGACGGCACATACGCGATCGCGGACTTCTCGCGCATCCCTGGTCCGCACCGGCTCGGCTTCCTGCCCCAGTGGGACTTCCTCAACTTCCTCACCGAGCAGGCGGAGCGGTATCCGGGATTCGACCTGCGGATGCGGGCCGAGGCCGTCGACGTGGTGCGGCATGGCACGCGGATCGCTGGTGTCCTGGTACGCGACACCGACGGTGAGCTGTCCGAGCTGCACGCCGACCTGATCGTCGCCGCCGACGGACGCGACTCGACCATCCGTGCGGCCGTCGACCTGCCGATCGTCGAGCACGGTGCGCCGATCGACGTGCTGTGGTTCCGCGTGAGCAAGCACGACGACGATCCCGAATCGGCGTTCGGGCGGCTCACGCGAGGCCACTTCATGGTGATGATCGACCGCGGCGACTACTGGCAGGCCGGGTACCTCATCGTCAAGGGCGAGCACGAGCACCTGCGCGCCGAGGGCATCGACGAGTTCCGGCGCCGGGTGGCCGACGTGGCGCCGTTCCTGAGCGACCGACTCGACGAGATCTCGTCGTGGGACGACGCGCCACTGCTGTCGGTACAGGTCAACCGGCTGCGCCGCTGGTGGCGACCGGGCCTGCTGTGCATCGGCGACGCGGCGCACGCGATGTCGCCGGTGGCGGGCGTGGGCATCAATCTGGCGGTCCAGGACGCGGTCGCCGCCGCACGCATCCTCGCGGGCCCGCTGCGCACCGGCAGGGTGTCGCCGTGGCACCTCGCGCGCGTGCAGGTCAGGCGCACGCTGCCCACGGCGGTGACGCAGCGCGTGCAGCGTCTGGCGCAGGACCGGGTCATCAGTCCGGTGATCCATGGCGAGGCCGGCGGACGTACACCGCTGGTCATCCGCGCGCTCGACAGGGTGCCGGCACTGCGCACCGTGCCGGCGTTCGCCATCGGGCACGGCGTGCTGCCCGAACACGTGCCGTGACGGGCGCCTGGCACTGCGGTCGGATGTGCGTCGGCGAGATGAGACACCGGAACCGCGTGCGACCGGACTGAGCGGCGATGGGCAACCTGGATACCATCGTGGCAGACGCTGTGGGCCACCCGAGTAGTGACCGACCACGCCGGGTCCGAGTGTCCGTCCTGGGAAGGCTCGGCACGGACGACGACGGCGCCAGCGGTGGTCAACCCGGCGTGAATCGGGAACACTGCACGTGGCCAGCAGCACGATCGGGTGGAGCACCCAATGGCGGACAGTCAGCAGTTCGGAGCCAACCTGTGGCTCGTGGACGAGATGTACCAGCAGTTCCTCCGGGAGCCGGACTCGGTCAGCGAGACCTGGCAGGAGTTCTTCAGCGACTACCGACCGGCCTGGGAGCCGACGGACGGCTCCCGTGCCCGCTCCGACCAGGCAGCAGCCGCGGGCGACGCCGACACGGACAGCGACGCCGATGCCGACACCAGCGACGCGGACGGCGAGGACGACGCCCAGGTCCCCGACGACGCGACACCCCTGCGCGGCGTGGCCGCCACCATCGCAGAGAACATGGACGAGAGCCTGGGCGTGCCCACGGCGACATCGATCCGCGTGGTGCCCGCCAAGCTGCTCGAGGTCAACCGCAAGATCATCAACAACCAGTTGCGTCGCACCCGTGGCGGCAAGGTGAGCTTCACCCACCTGATCGGCTGGGCGATGGTGCATGCCATGCGCCAGATGCCGGCGATGACGTCCAGCTACCACGCCGACCGCGCCGGCAAGGCCTACGTCCGTCGACCCGACCAGATCAATCTCGGGCTGGCGATGGACCTCGAACGCAAGGACGGCTCCCGGACGTTGCTGGTGCCCAACATCAAGGACGTGGGCACGCTCGACTTCGGCGGGTTCTTCCGCGGCTACGAGGAGGTCGTGCGCAAGGTCCGCCGCAACGAGCTGTCGATGGACCTGTTCGCCGACACGACCGCGACACTGACCAATCCTGGCACCGTCGGCACGGTCGGCAGCGTGCCGCGGCTGATGCCGCGTCAGAGCATGATCCTGGGCGTCGGTGCGATCGGGTTCCCCAGCGAGTACCAGGCGACGGATCCCCGCACGCTGGCCGAGCTGGGCGTCGGCAAGGTGATCACGCTGACGTCCACCTATGACCACCGCGTCATCCAGGGCGCCGAGTCCGGGCTGTTCCTGTCCTACATCGAGGAACTGCTGCTCGGCGAGCACAAGTTCTACGACGACATCTTCACCAGCCTGAAGATCCCCTACGAGCCGGCGCGCTGGCGCACCGATGACAACCCCCGCGTGGCCGACCGCGGCTACGACAACCTCGGCGCCAAGCAGATCGCCGTGCAGCAGCTGATCAACATGTACCGGGTGCGCGGACATCTGATCGCCAACCTCAATCCCCTGATGCACGACTTCCAGCGCCTCCACCCGGAGCTGGACATCCTCACCTACGGGCTGACCATCTGGGATCTCGACCGGGAGTTCCTCACCGGCCTGCAGGCCGGCGAGCCGCTGATGCCGCTGGGCGGCCTGCTCGGCCTGCTGCGCGACGCGTACTGCCGCACCATCGGCATCGAGTACATGCACATCCAGGAACCCGAGCAGAAGGCGTGGATCCAGGAGCGGGTCGAGGGGGTCTCGACCGAGCTCGACTCGCAAGAGCAGCGACACATCCTCGGCAGGCTCAACAACGCCGAGGCCTTCGAGAAGTTCCTGCACACCAAGTTCCTCGGACAGAAGCGATTCTCTCTCGAAGGCGCCGAGTCCGTCATCCCGATGATCGACGCGCTGCTGTCGTCGGCCGCCGACGCCGGCATCTCCGATGCGGTCATGGGGATGACCCACCGTGGCCGCCTGAACGTGCTGACCAACATCCTGGGCAAGAGCTACGAGAAGATCTTCACCGAGTTCGAGGGCTACATCGATCCCGACACCGTGCAGGGGTCGGGCGACGTGAAGTACCACATGGGCACGAGCGGGAGGCACACCTCCCCCAACGGCAACGAGATCGACGTCTTCCTGTCGGGCAACCCCAGCCACCTGGAGGCCGTCGACCCGGTGGTCGTCGGCATGGCGCGCGCCAGGCTCGATCAGCTCGAGCACCGCGACGACCAGTACCCGGTGCTGCCGATCCTGCTCCACGGCGACGCCGCGTTCGCCGGCCAGGGCGTGGTGTTCGAGACCATGTCGATGAGCCAGCTGCGTGGGTACCGCGTCGGCGGAACCGTGCACATCGTGGTCAACAACCAACTCGGGTTCACGACCGCCCCGCACCAGAGCCGGTCGAGCGAGTACGCCACCGACGTCGCCAAGACCGTGCAGGCCCCGATCTTCCACGTCAATGGCGACGATCCAGAGGCGTGCGTCCGGGTGATCCGGCTCGCGTTCGCGTTCCGTCAGGCGTTCGGCAAGGACGTCGTGGTCGACATGGTGTGCTACCGCCGGCACGGCCACAACGAGGGCGATGAGCCCAGCTACACGCAGCCGATCATGTACGGGGCGATCGAGAACCGGCGCAGCGTGCGCAAGCTGTACACCGAGGAGCTGGTCACGCGCGGCGACCTGACGCTCGACGAGGCCGAGGAGTCGCTGGAGGAGTTCCGGGCGCAGCTCGACACGGCACTGGAGGAGACGCGCGAGTCAGCGCCGTCCGAGCCCGACGTCTCGCTCGATGTCGATGTCGACGGCGTGCTGCCGCACATCGACACGGGCGTCGAGCGCGAGCGCCTCGAGCGGGTCGCCACCGCGATCACGTCGTGGCCCGACGACTTCACCGTGCACCCCAAGCTGGGCAAGCAGCTCGAGAAGCGACGCGATCTGCTGGACCGCGACGCCGTCGACTGGGCCATGGCCGAGGCGCTGGCCTTCGGCACGCTGCTGCTCGAGGGGACGCCGATCCGAATGACCGGGCAGGACTCGCGGCGTGGCACCTTCAGCCAGCGCCACGCCGTCCTGATGGACTACAAGACCGGCGGCGAGTACGTCCCGCTCGAGCATCTGTCCGACGACCAGGAGATGTTCAAGAGCTACGACTCGCCGCTCAACGAGTTCGCCGCCCTCGGGTTCGAGTACGGCTACTCCGCGGCGCGCAAGGACGCACTCGTCGTCTGGGAGGCGCAGTTCGGTGACTTCGTCAACGGCGCACAGGTCGTCATCGACCAGTTCGTGACTTCGGCGCAGGACAAGTGGGGACAGACCAGCGGACTGGTGATGCTGCTACCGCACGGCTACGAGGGGCAGGGTCCGGAGCACTCGTCGGCCCGGATGGAACGCTTCCTGCAGGCCGCCGCCGAGGACAACATTCAGATCGCGCAACCGAGCACCGGCGCGCAGTTCTTCCACCTGCTGCGCCGCCAGATGCGTCGCGATGTGCGTCGCCCGCTGATCGTGTTCACACCGAAGGGCATGCTGCGTGCGAAGCCGGCGACGAGCGCGGCGAAGGAGTTCATCGAAGGTTCGTTCCAGGAGGTCTTCGACGACGCCGACGCTCCCGAGGAGGTCGCGCGGGTGCTGCTGTGCTCAGGTAAGCTGTCGCACCAGCTGCGGGCCGAGCGGACGTCCCGCGAGGCGCCGGTGGCCGTCGTGCGGCTCGAGCAGCTGTATCCATGGCCGGAGCAGCAGCTCGCCAAGATCCTCGACAGCTACGGCGACGCGGACGAGGTCTACTGGGTGCAGGACGAGCCCGAGAACATGGGCCCGTGGCCGTTCGTGCATGCCCGGCTGCACCGGTTGATCCGCGGCGACAGCAGGCTGGTGCACCGCAGTCGCGCCGAGAGCGCCAGTCCGGCCGCCGGCAGCTCGCAGGTCCACAAGCAGGAGGAGCAGCTGCTGCTCGACGCTGCGTTCGCCGATCTCGGGTAGGTCGACGGCCACGGAGTCTCAGCGGCTGAGGGCCTCGATGAACAGGCCCTCGAGGTTCTCGATCTTGGGCGACGCGATCATGCGGCCGCCGACCCGTTCGCTGATCTCGGCCAGCTTGTCGATGTCGGGCTTGTCTCCGTAGGCGATCGACACCACCTCGATCGGCTCCTGGGAGCGGTGCAGCTGCGTGAGCCTGCCCAGCAGCTGGCTGTGGGAGATGCTGTCCGCATCGTCGTTGCGCCCGTCGGTCAGCAGCAGGATGACGTGGCGCCGTCCCACCTGGTAGTCGTCACGGAGCTGGCGATAGGCATCGAGGAGCGTGTCGTTGAGTGCGGTGTCGTTCTCGGCGTCGAGCGCGTCGAGCGCCTCGAGCAGCGCCTCCTGGCGCCGCTGCCCGTCGACCTGGCCGTTGAGCGGGCCGATGGGCACGAGCCGACGGTAGTCACCATCGTGCTCGCCGCCCTCCAGCTCGGTCGAGAACTCCCACAACCCCACGTCGCTGCCATTGGGGATGATCTGCACGGTCTCCTTGGCGGCCTCCACCGTCTCCTGTAGCCGGGTCCGGCCGGTGGCCGGCACGATGGCCTGCATCGACCCCGACACGTCGACCAGGAACAGCGTGCGGCTGACGCGAGGCACGATCACCCACGATGACCGCAGCTTGCGGAACTCGTCGACCTTCGGAAGGTCACCGGGAGGTTCGGCGCCGACGTCCTCCATCGCCCGCAGCCGGTCATCGGCGAGCAGCACCTCACCCGGCTGGTTGTTGCGCGTCCGGAACCCCGCGGCGGAGAACATCGACACTCCGGCGTCGCTGTGCAGGTAGTCACCGAACTCGTCGGCGAACTGCCGGACCTCGCGGCTGACCCACGGGGCGTCGAGCAGCACGTAGGGGTAGTCGGACTCCATGGCGATGTCGCCGCCGCCCTCCGGGTACACCGCGACGAGGTCGGGGACATCCGACCCCGCGTCGGACGCGGCCTCCGACGTCTCGGACGCCGTCGGCGACGGCGAGCCAGTGGCGTTGAACCGCCACACCTCCCGTTCCTCGAGCGGAGTGGCCGACATCGCACGCAGCGGGTCGTCGGCGTCGGCGTACCGCTCGAGTGTCGTGACCGCGCTCGCGTCGATGTTGTCGAGCGCGCGCTGGACGCGGAACAGGCTCAGCGGCGTGCCCGACTCGGACTCATCCGACCCTTCCTGCGCCGTGTCGAGCGCCAGCAACGCCTGCAGTCCGGTGGTGGTGTAGCGCGGGTCGGTCATCTCGAGGCGGAAGGGTCCCCACTCGGGCTTGTCGGCGGCGGCCCAGCCTTCGTCGGCGTCGGCGAGCTGGAAGAAGTCGCTCCAGCTCAGCTGCCGCTCCGGCCAGCCGAGCTGCTCGGCCATCGGCTGCGGCATCGCCATCACGGTCGGCGATCGCGCGAGCACCGTCGGGTCCTTCGGAACCATCGAGGGATCCTCGAGCTGCGCTCGCAGCAGCTCGACCCACATCGTGGACTTGGCGATCCACACGTCCGGCCGCGGCCCGTGCGTGCTCGAGCGCCAGCCGTTGGTCAGGCGGCCGGCGACCGACGCCGAGCTGACAGCTTGCACCTCGATCGGGATGCACTGGCGTCCAGCCGCGAGCAGATCGGCGGTGTAGCGGTCCGCCAGGTCTTGCACGATCGACACGACCGCGTCATCCGCGACGATCTGCAGCGTCTCGGTGTCGCTGTCGCAGTTGGCGGCCGGCGCACTCGCGGTCTCGGCGGTGGCGTCGGTCGACTCGACGCCGCGCTGGGCGTAGGTGGAAGCCGCGACGCCCACGGCGATGCCCACGGCGAACATCGCGATGGTCAGGCCGATGCGCGGCCACACGCCGGTGAACAGCCGACCCGAGCGTGTTGCTGACAAGACTGTGTCCGTCGTCCGTGGAATGCGTCGAATGGGCCCACACACGGTACCCGCCGTGCGCGCTCGCTGCGCGCCATACCGTCGGACCGTAGCAACCGTCGGTGACGATTGCACATCGGTCGGCAGTATCCGGCCCAGCCCACCGGCTCGGCCGCCGGCCGGCTGCCTCTATGCTCGCGGGTCATGGATCTCGCTCAAGATCTGCTGCGGTTCGTCGCGGCGGGCCCCTCGCCGTACCACGCCGTCGCGGAGATGGCGCGGCGCCTCGACGACGCCGGGTTCACGCAGCTGGATGAGACCGCGCAGTGGTCGCTGGCGGCCGGCGACCGCCGGTACGTCGTGCGCGACGGCAGCAGCCTCGTCGCCTTCCGCGTCGGCACGCGGGCACCCACCGACACCGGCCTGCGCCTGATCGGAACCCACACCGACAGCCCCACCTTCAAGGTGCGTCCGCGCGAGGACGTCCGACGCCACGGCTACGCCCAGGTTGGCGTCGAACCGTACGGCGGGCTGCTCGCACACACCTGGCTCGACCGCGATCTGACGCTGGCGGGCAGGATCGCGTTCCTCGCCGAGGAGGGTGCGGTCACAACCTCGCTGGTGCATCTCCGGGATCCCGTGCTGCGCATCCCGTCGCTGGCGATCCACCTGTTCCGCGAGCTGCGCGAGGAGGGCCTGAAGCTCGATCCGCAACAGCACCTCGTGCCGGTGCTCGGGCTCGCGCAGGCCCCGGCGCTCCGGGAGGTCCTGGCCGAGGCGATCGGGGTCCCCGCTGACGCGATCCTCGGCCACGACCTGGTGACCGCCGACACCCAGCCGCCGGCGCTGGGGGGCAGCGACGGCACCGGGTTGTACGCGCCGCGCCTGGACAACCTTGCCTCCTGCCACGCGGCGATCCATGCCCTGCGCACCGCCGAGACGGGCCAGGCCACGCAGATCGTGACCGCACACGACCACGAGGAGGTCGGCAGCGGCAGCGCCGAGGGAGCGCGTGGCTCGTTCCTGGCGGACACGGTCGCGCGCATCATCGGTCTGCTCGACGGCGTCGACCCCCAGGCCCGGGCCAGAGCACTGGCGCGCTCGGTGCTCGTGTCGGCTGACATGGCGCACGCCGTCCATCCCAACTACCCCGACCGGCACGAGTCCGAGCACCGCCCGCAGCTCGGCGCGGGGCCCGTGGTCAAGCGCAACGCCGGCCAGTCGTACGCCTCGGACGCGAGGTCGGCGGGGTGGTTCATCGCCCGCGCCCGCGACGCCGATGTCGATGTGCAGCACTTCGTCGTGCGCGCGGATCTGCCGTGCGGGTCGACCATCGGTCCGTTGACCGCGACGCGGTTGGGTGTGCAGACCGTCGACGTGGGCAACCCGATGCTGTCGATGCACTCGTGTCGCGAGCAGGCCAGCGCGCTCGACATCGCCCCGATGATCGCCGTCCTGCGCGCGCACCTGGACGCTCCTGCCGCCTGATGCGCTCGCGGCGACACGCGGACCCTCGCATGATGCCCCGCGCCGCGGGGGTACGGTGCGTCCGCCACTCCACTCCCCGCCGACACGGCGGGGTCACGGGCCGGAAGAGATGAGCGACGTGCAGTCTGGACACGACTCCGAGCAGGCGACGGACGCCGCGGCGGCGCCCGCGCTCGCACAATCGACGGCACCCACATCGACGGCACCCACATCGACGGCACCCACATCGACGGCACCCACATCGACGGCGGCGTCGATCCGACGGGCCGGTTCCCGGCTGGCCGATCGCCCGACCATCCGCATCGGCGCCTACGCCTGGGCGGTCATCGGTGTCGTCGGCGTGCTGCTCGTGCTCATGACCGTGATCGGCAGGCTGTCGCTGCTGGTGATCCCGTTGGTGCTCGCGCTGTTCCCGGCGGCGATCCTGACGCCACTGGCCGTACGTCTCAAACAGGGTGGTCTGCGCGACGCGCTGGTCGCCGTCATCCTCGTCGTGGGCACGGTGGTCGCCATCGTCGGGCTGTTCACCGTCCTCGTGCCCGTGGTGGCCGCGGAGATCGACGACATCGGCGAGCAGGTCACGCGCGGCGTCGAGGAGCTGCGCAGCTTCCTGGAGCGGGGACCGTTCGGGCTGTCGCCGATCCGGCTCGATGACCTGATCGCTCAGGCGCGCGAGCAGTTGCGATCCTTCGACTTCAGCTCCGGCGCCGTCGGCAACGTCGCTGGCCAGGCGGGGCGGTTCCTCACCGGACTGGCCGTGTTCGTGATCGCGTTGTTCTTCTACCTCAAGGACGGGCCCGCGCTGGCGGCGTGGCTGCGGCGCCAGTTCCCCGCGCAGGCGCGCGACGACGCGTCGGCCATCGGTGGTCTCGTCTGGAACACTATCGGCTCGTACTTCCGCGGTCAGCTGCTCGTCGCGTTCGTCGATGCCGTCGGCATCGCCCTGGGACTCGTGGTGCTGCAGGTCCCGCTCGCGCTGCCGGTGGGCGTGCTGGTGTTCTTCGGCGCGCTGTTCCCGGTCGTCGGTGCGTTCGTGAGCGGGTTCGTGGCGGTCATCATCGCGCTGGCGACGAAGGGCTTCGTCACCGCGCTCATCGTCCTGGCGATCGTGCTGGCGGTGCAGCAGCTCGAGGGCAACGTGCTCCAACCGCTGATCCTCGGTCGCGCCACCCAGCTGCATCCGCTCGCGGTCGTCGGTGCACTGATCGCCGGCGGATCGCTGCTGGGGATCCTCGGTGCGTTCCTGGCGGTACCG
>JAHWKT010000153.1 GCA_019347695.1 Actinomycetota bacterium
TGTTCGGCGTCGTGTTCTTCGGCAGTGAGCTGCTGCCCACGTCCGATAGCGTGACGGTGACGGTTGTGCGGTGGGTGGCGATCGCCGCCATCGCGTTCGTCAGCACGGTGCTTGCGGAGCGCACGCTGTCGCGCCTGCTTCCGGTCGCCGCGCTGCTCGATCTCGATCTGGGCTTTCCCGGCGCGACGCCGACACGCTCGCGCATCGCCTCGCTGGCGTCGCTGCGGGGCGGCGACGCCGAGCTGATGGACCTGCTGCCGGGAGTCGCCGACCGCGATCTCGACGCCGCCGCCGAACACCTGATGATCAGGTACGCGTCGGTGACCCGCGGCGGGCTGCGTCCACGATCGCACATCGATCGCGTGCGCGCGTTGGCCGCGAAGCTCGCCGAGCGCCTCGACCTGGCCGTCGAGGACGTCGACCGCATGCAGTGGGCGTTGCTGATGCGCGACCTGGGCAGCATCAGCGACGACGCGCAGCACCCGCACCAGCCGCTGCTCGCGTGGCTGGGGCCGTTCGCGGCTCTCGTGCACGGACCGTACAGCGATACCGCGGTGTCCGCCGGCTCACCGACGGTGCGCACCGTCGCCCATGCGGCCGCGGTCGCGGACGCCTACGTGGTCGTGACCGCCGCCCACCCGTACCGGCGTGGCAGTCAGCCACTGCCGCTGGATGCGCTGACCGGCGAGCACCTGCACCCCGAGGCGCTGTATGCCCTCCACGGGATGTCGGAGCAGGAGCGTCGCCGGGCGATCGGGTTGACCGCGGGCGTGTCGCCGCTGCTGGCCCGCTACTCGCCACGCCCGCAGCCGGTGCTCACGCTGGCGTCGATCCTGGCGGTGCTCGTGCTGGTCGTGGGCGTCGGCGTGGGGACGTCGCCCGAGTCGGCACCACCCGCGCAGGCGGTGACCGTCAGCCAGCCGCCACCCGAGCCTGCGCCGATCGAGGCGGCCGATCCCGTGCAGGCGACACCGTCCGTGTCGCCGAGTCCGCGCAGCGTCGACGCGGCCACCGAGTCGAAGGACCAGCCCGAGGGTGCGCCGCGCGCCGTCGCGGGGTCCAACGCGTCGAACGCGTCGAGTGCCAGCGCGGTCGCCGCCCGGCTGCCGGGTGAGACCTTCACCGCGCGGGCCTACGCCGACACGTCGCCGAGCCGGCAAACGCTGGCCGCGAGCAGTACCACGAGCGGCCCGAACGCCACCATTGGCGGCACGTCGCCGAAGCCGTCGTCGTCGCCGTCGTCGTCGTCGTCGCCGTCGCCGTCGTCGCCGACACCGGCCCCTTCACCGAGGCCGACACCACCGCCGCCGGACCCGGACCCTGGTCCCGCACCCGCTCGGGATCCTGGTCCCGCACCCGCTCGGGATCCTGGTCCCGCACCCGCTCGGGATCCGGATCCCGCACCCGCACCCGCGCCGGATCCGGATCCCGCACCCGCTCCGGATCCGGATCCCGCACCCGCTCCGGATCCCGACCCGGTCCTCGACCTGGGCCCTGCGCCGCTACCGGACACGGACCCGGTGCCGCTGCCCGCGCCGAGTCCCTAGCGCCCGCTACGCTCGTCCCGGCGACTGGACACCGAAAGAGACCTGTGGCGTGCACCGAAAACGGTTGGTCGTGCTTGCCAGCGGGACCGGTACGAACCTGCAGGCGCTGCTCGACGCACGCGACCTCGGAGGTGACGTGGTCGGCGTGCTGTCGGACCGGCCCGCAGCGCTCGCGCTCGACCGCGCGCGCGACCGCGGGATCCCGGCGACCGCGGTCGAGCTGGGTGCCGACCGCGCGCGGTGGGAGGCCGAGCTGTGCGCGCGCGTCGCGGATCACGCACCCGACCTCGTGATCCTCGCGGGCTTCATGCGCGTGCTCTCTGTCGGCTTCGTGCACCGCTGGCCGGTGATCAACGTGCACCCGTCGCTGCTGCCGGCCTTTCCGGGCGCCCACGCGGTCGAGGACGCACTCGCCTGGGGCGTCAAGGTGGCGGGTGTGACCGTCCACTTCGTCGACGAGCTGGTGGATAACGGCCCGGTGATCGCCCAGGAGGCCGTGGACGTGCTCGACGATGACACTCCGGCGACGCTGCACGCCAGGATGCGCCGCGTGGAGCACCGGCTGCTGCCCTCCGTGGTCCGGGCCTTCTGCGCCGACCGTGTGGACCGCGATGGACGACATGTGAGGATCCGCCCGTGAGCAACCGCCACCTGCGACCCCGTCGGGCGCTGATCAGTGTGTACGACAAGACCGGCCTGCCGGCACTCGCCTACGGGTTGCATGCGGCGGGCGTCGAGCTGGTCTCGACGGGGTCGACCGCCAGGGTCATCGCCGACGCCGGCGTGCCGGTGACGGCGGTGAGCGATGTCACCGGGTTCCCCGAGATCCTCGACGGCCGCGTCAAGACGCTGCACCCTGCGGTGCACGCCGGCATCCTCGCCGACCGGTCGCAGCCCGGGCACGCCGACACCCTGGCGGCGCACGGCATCGCCCCCATCGACCTGGTGGTGTCGAACCTGTATCCGTTCGAGCAGACGGTCGCGGACCCGCACGTGGCGGATGCGCAGGTCATCGAGATGATCGACATCGGCGGTCCGACCATGGTGCGCGCCGCCGCGAAGAACCACGCCCACGTCGCGGTGGTGGTCGACCCCGCGGACTACGCGATGATCACCGCACTGGTCGACGACGGCGGCGTCGATGCGGCCACGCGCCGCTCGCTGGCGGCGAAGGCCTTCACCCACACGGCAGCCTACGATGCGGCGGTCGCCGGCTGGTTCGCGGGTGATCGGGCGCGACCCGACACGCGCATCGACGTCTGGCACAAGGTGTCGGACCTGCGCTACGGGGAGAATCCGCACCAGTCGGCCGCCTTCTACCGCCCCGCGGTCCCGACCGGCCTCACGAGTGCCCCGCTGCTGCAGGGCAAGGCCCTCAGCTACACCAACCTCCTCGACGCCGACGCGGCCTGGCGCATGGCGACCGCATACGACGAGCCCTGCGTCGCGGTCATCAAGCACACCAACCCGACCGGGATCGCCATCGCCGAGACGCTGGCCGAGGCGTACCCCGCTGCGCTGGCCGGCGATCCGGTGAGCGCGTTCGGCGGGATCGTGGGCGCCAACCGCGAGATCGACGTCGACACTGCGCGTCAGATCATCGACGTGTTCACGGAGGTCGTCGTCGCGCCGGCGTTCTCTGACGCCGCGCGCGAGGTCTTCGCGCAGCGGCGCAACCTGCGGCTGCTCGAGGTCGCGACACCGTCCACGGACGCGGTCGCGCTGCAGAGCGTGGCGGGCGGGCTGCTGGTGCAGGCGCTCGATCTGGACGCGGATCCCGCAGACGAGTGGCACGTGGTCACGACGGTCGCTCCAACCGACGACCAGCGCGCCGCGCTCGCGTTCGCGTGGCAGACGTGCGGGCACGTGAAGTCCAACGCCATCGTGCTCGCCCAGGAGCGGGCGATCGTCGGGGTGGGCGCCGGCCAGATGTCGCGCGTCGACAGCGTGGAGCTGGCCGTGCGCAAGGCCGGCGACCGCGCCAAGGGCGCCGTGCTCGCCAGCGACGCGTTCTTCCCGTTCCGCGACGGCCCCGACGCCGCGATCGCCGCCGGCGTGTCCGCGATCATCCAGCCCGGCGGCAGCAAGCGCGACGACGAGACGATCGCGGCCTGCGACGAGCACGGGGTGGCCATGATCTTCACGGGACGCCGCCACTTCCGCCACTGACCCCGACACCACCCCGAACTCTGCGCACCACCCCGAACTCCGTCGACCACCTTCGGCACCGAACTTCGGGGTGGTCGACGCAGGTCGGCCTATGATCGAACTCTGTCGACCACCCCGACGTCTGGACGGCTGTGGTCCTCCACGACGGCACCATCGTGATCACGGGGGCGGCGACCGGCATCGGGCGTCGTGCGGCGGTGCAGCTCACGCGACGTGGTCGGCACGTGATCGTGGTGACCCGGTCCGACGACCGGGCCACCGGAGTCGTGGAGGCGGCGACGAGCGAAGCGCGTGACGGTGGGAGGATCACCAGCGTTCCAGCCGACCTCGCGGACCTCGGCCAGGTGCGCCGCGCCGCCGCGCAGATCGCCGACCTCGGTCCGGTGCACGCGATCGTCAACAACGCGGCGATCCTGGCGATCGCCCGCCGACGTCCGCGGTTGACGGTCGATGGCGTGGAAGAGGTCTTCGCCGTCAACCACGTCGCACCGTTCGTGCTGACCACCGCGCTGCGCACGCACCTGACCGGGCGGGGGCGGGCGATCCTCGCGGGATCGAAGGGATTGGTGGTGCTGCCCTGGCTGCGGCTGGACCTCGATGATCTCGACAGCAGCCGACGCTGGTCGCCCGTGCGCGCCTACTACCGTTCCAAGCTCGCGCAGCTCGCGTTCGCCGCCGAGCTGTGTCGCCGCGGGGTCGACGCAAGCGTCCTTCGGATCCCCAGCGTGCGGGTCGACCACGAACGCCTCGCCGCCTACCCACGTCTGGTCCGGCTGGCGTACCAGCCCAAGCTGCGCGTCGCGGCGGACCCTACGGTGGTGGCGGCCCGCTACGTCGACCTCGTCACGGCCACCAGGGCGGTGACGGGCCACGTCGACATGCGACTGCGGCCGGTCCGTTGGCCGGGCGGGACGCACGACGCCAGGCTCGGCGCGCAGGTCTGGTCTGCCACCGAGGCACTGGCGACCGGTCGCAGCTGACCCGGGCATCGTTCGCACGGTCGTGTCCGGGCTGGAGCTGGGAGCCGACGGTCCGGTTTCCGTACACTGCGCGGACGTCACCCCAGGAGGCCGTCGCATGCGTCTGCACCCCGCAACCGAGCCGGAGGAGGCGGGTGCGCCACCCGACCGCGACGAGATCGTCCAGCGCCGACGCGACGACGACCGCGAGGCCGTGGAGGAGCTGACGGGCACGCCGGTCGAGGTCGCGGGCGTCGATGACCGCACGATCGGCGGGGTGCCGGTGCGCACGTACGTCCCGGAGGCTGCGGCGGGCGCGTCGGGGGGTGCGGTCGTCTACCTGCACGGTGGCGGTTGGGTGTTCGGCAGCCTCACGACCCTCGACGGGGTCTGCCGGCGGCTCGCGGACCGGTCAGGTCTGGTGGTGGTGTCGGTCGACTACCGTCTGGCCCCCGAACGTCCGTGGCCGGCGGCGATCGACGACGGCGACGCGGTGCTGACGGCACTGACGGCCGGGGAGCTGGGCGTTGCCGACCTGGCGGTCGACAGCGCCCGCATCGTGGTCGCGGGCGACTCGGCGGGCGGGTTCCTGGCGGCCGTGCTGGTGCGTCGGGCGCGCGACGCCGGGCGGGCGGTGGCGGGACAGGCGCTGGTGTACCCGGTGATCCGCCGCGCCGCGCTCGACGACGTCGGCGACGACGCCGGAGCTGCCGAGGGTCTGTCGGCGGGGTCGATGCGCTGGTACTGGGACCAGTTCCTCGGCGCTGCCGACGTCGCCGCGGCCGCACCGGGCGAGCTCGACCCGATGACCGCCGACCTGGGCGGGCTGCCGCCGGCGCTGGTGCTCACCGCCGAGCACGACGTGCTGTGCGCCGAGGGCGAGGCGTACGCCGATGCGCTGGCCGCGGACGGCGTGCAGGTCACCGCCAACCGGTTGCTCGGCCTGCCCCACGGGTTCCTGCGCAAGCTCACGGTGTTCGATGCGGCCGGTCGCACCGTCGATCAGGTCGCCGCCTGGGCGCGCGGCACCGTCGGCTGACACCACCACCACTGCCGCCGACCTGCGGCGGCCTTCGCTGCTGCCGGTATCAGGCGGCGCGAGCCGCGCGGCGCCCGCGGGTGGCGCCGCCGGTGGTGGCGACCACGATGCCGACGAGCACGAGGCCGACGCCGCCCAGCTGGGCCAGCGACGGCGCCTCGTCGAGCAGCAGCATGCCCAGCAGCACGGCCCCGACCGGCTGCAACAGCAGCAGCACCGATGTCATGACGGCCGGCAGGCGTGGCAACGCATACGAGATCAGCAGCCACCCGAGCACCTGCGAGTTCAGCGCGAGCGCGAGCAACCACCCGTGCGCCGGCCAGCTCGGCACGAGGTCGACGTTGCCGAACGCGAGTCCCGCGACGGCGGCACCGACGCCGGCGACGACTGTGGCGTCCAGCAGCGCACCGGCACGATGGCGCCGGTCCCGGTTTCCGGCGCGGAGCAGGAGCAGGAACCCCGCGTACGCTGCCGCGGCGAGCAACCCCAGCGCCGCGCCGAGTGCCGGGTTGTCGCCGTAGGCGTCGGCTCCGATGACCCCTGAGATCAGCACGACGCCGAACAGCATCACCGGGACGGCGCGCACGGTCGCGCGCGAGGGGCGCTCGCCGAGCGCCAGCCACGCGACGAGCCCGACGATCACGACCTGGACGTTGGCCAGCACGGTCGCCAGGCCCGCACCCACGACCTCGATCGCGTAGTGCCATGCGACCAGATCGACGGCGAATGCCACGCCCGCGGCCAACGACAGGCGCCGGTCGGCCGGACCGCGAGGCCCGCTGGTCCGCTGCTCACGCGAGGCGAGCAACGCCAGCACCGGCACCGCGTACAGACACCGGAACACCGCAGAGGTCGCGGGTGCGACGGTCGACAGACGGACGAAAATCCCCGAGAACGCGATCGCCAGCGCTCCCAGCGCGCCCAGGGCCAGTGGCAGCCGCAGCGTGCCCGTGGCCGTGGTCACCGAGTTTGGCGCACCGCCATCGCCCGTCGCGCCGTCCGCACCCGCGGGATCGGCTGCGTCCGCGGACCGGGGACGACGGCGGGAGGTGCGGGTCCGTCCCCCGTCTGTCGCCACCGCGGATCCTCTCGAAATCGACTGGCGCACGATACCGTCCCCCTGTGACCGCGAAGGGGTCCACTGACCGAACCAGCGTCGCGCGGCGCGCCCGGCCCGCGCGGCGGTTGCCGACCGTGCTCGGCCTGCAGCTGCAACACCGGATCGGGGCTGGCGGCGAAGGCGAGGTGTGGGCGGCCACCGACCGGGACGGCCAGGAGCTGGCGCTCAAGCTCATCCGCCCCGACGTCGTCGCCGAACCCGTTGCCTTCGCCCGCCGCGCGCGGGCGCTGGCGCGCATCGACGACCCCGCGCTCGTCGCGGTGCGCGACGCGCGGGTGCTGTCGTCGGGGGAGTGGGCCGGCTGGGGCGCCATGGTCATGGAACTGGTCGACGGCGAGCCGCTGGACACCGCCCATCTCGGCAGCGCCGCGTTCGCCGACCTCGAGCACCTCGCCCTGGCGCTCGACCGGCTGCACGACGGGATCTGGTCCGACGGCGAGCCGCTGGTGCACCGCGACGTGAAGCCGGCGAACCTGCTCCGGGCGTCCGACGGTCGCATCGTGCTGGTCGACCCGTCGAGCCTGCGCACCGTTGGCGGCGACATGACCTACGTCGGCACGCCGTTGTTCGTCGCGCCGGAGGTGCCGTCGGGACGCTTCGGCCCCTCGGCCGACGTCTACTCCTTCGCCGCCACCCTGCTGGCGTTGCACAGCGGCGCACGAGGCGACGACCTCGCGGAGCTGCTCGCAGATCCCGACGTGCTCGATGTGCCGGAGCCGGTCATCCGTGCGCTGTCGCCCGATCCGCGGGAGCGCCCCGCGCGGTGCGCCGAGCTGGTCGACACCACCAGCACCGTGGTGCTGCGGGCCGAGCCGGCCACGCACCGCGACCCGTCGCCACAGACGGCCCGCACGTGGTGGCGGCTGGGACTGCTCACCGCAGCCGCCCTGCCGGTGATCGGCGGGCTGCTGTGGCCCGCCCCCGCCGCGGCGATGCTCGGCGTTGCCGCCGTCGTGGCACTGGTCGCCATCGATCCGGTGTCGCGAGACTCGACGCTGCCGTGGCTTCCCCTGTCCTGTGCGCGCTGGCTCTCGCGGACGCTCGAAACCGACGACGATGCCCGCGCACGCATCACGGCCGTCGTCCACGGCGCGCTGCTGCTGCCGTTCGCACCCGTCGCTGGCCTCGTCGCGGGCCTGGGCCCGCAGATGGTCGTGTACGGAACGGTCGGGCAGATCGCGGGGGTCGCGGTGGTCTGCGCGCTCGCGGTCATCTGGTTCGCGATCGTCACGTTCGACGAACGTGCGGGGCTGTCTACGGCACGGCTGGTGGTACTGCCCGCCTGGGTGGTGGGCGCGGCCGTGCTGACCGTCGGTCGCATCGCGGTCGCGGTCCACGACGCCGTGACCGCGCCGGACCACTCGGTGGGTGCGGACGACGTCGACCTGTGGGTCGGCGAGGCCGAGGACAACCGGACCAGGTAACGTGTCGCCCGATTCGGCGCATCCCGGCGACACAGGAGCCCCACATGACCTCAAGTAGCGGCAGCGGTAGGT
>JAHWKT010000154.1 GCA_019347695.1 Actinomycetota bacterium
TACGGCGCTCCCGTGACCGTCACCCAATGGGTGACGCTGATCATCATCGGCGTGGTGATGATCGCGGGCTGTGGCGCGTCACCGTTGGCAACGTCAGGTGGGAGCGCGGAGGTGCCATCGGATCGTTCGTCGCCCCCGACGTCCGCCGCCCGCGCGGACGATCAGCCCAAGGTCGCCGCTGCGGCGGTCAAGCGCTACCGGTCGGTACGCACACACCAGACGACCGCTGCGCCGGTCCGCGTTCACCTGCCGTCGATCGATGTGACCAGCGACCTGCAGCGGCTTGGCCGCAACGCCGACGGGACGATCGAGGTGCCGGACGCCTGGCAGCAGGCGGGCTGGTATCGCGAGGGACCCAAGCCAGGTCAGGCCGGGCCGGCGGTGATCCTCGGGCATGTCGACTCGAAGACGGGGCCCGCGGTGTTCTTCCGGCTCCGTGAGCTGGATCCTGGTGACAAGGTCCGCATCGACCGGGCCGACGGCACGACAGCGACGTTCGTCGTCGAACGTTCCGAGCGGCACGCCAAGACCCGATTCCCGACCCACGCGGTGTACTTGCCGACGTTGCGGCCGACCCTCCGGATCGTCACCTGCGGCGGACCGTTCGACAGCGCGATCGGCCACTACCGCGACAACGTCGTCGTGTTCGCCACCCTTGTGGAGTGAGGCGGCCGCCCGTTGTGCACCGTGGCCGGCCACGCCCGCCCGACCGCCGGACTGACTTGCGATTCGTTCGCCGGCGAGCCTCGAGCGGCGTCGGCTACCCGTCGGACTGGTACTTGAAGGAGATCGCCAGCCGCGTGCGGAACTGCTTGACCTGGCCGTTCTCGGTCGTCAGGTCCTGCTTGACGACCTCGGCGACTCGGAGATCGCGCAGCGTGCCCGACGCCGTCTGCACGGCGTTGCGCGCCGCCGCCTCCCATGACTCGCTGCTGACTCCTACGACCTCGGTCACACGGTACACGCTGTCTGCCACGTCCTCGCCTTTCGTGCGGTTTCAGATGCCGCGACGCTAGCGCCGGTGAGCCACCCGGTAAAGGGGCAACTGGGTGGTCAGACCCGTCCGCGGTCTCTGGCGGCCGCGACCGCGGCCTGCCCGAGGCTGATGCCGCCATCGTTCGGTGGCACACGTCGATGGGTCAGGACATGGAACCCGACGGCCTCCAGCGCCGCGACCGTCCGGTCGACCAGCAGCACGTTCTGGAACACCCCGCCCGATAGCGCGACGGTCTCCAGCGCCGTCATCTCACGGACACGTCGGCAGGCGGCGACGGTCGCCGCGACGACCCCGTTGTGGAACCGCGCGGCGATCGTCGGCGCCGGCACGTCGGCCTGCAGGTCCTCGACGACCCCACGGATCAGGTCCGCGCCACCGATCGCGAACGGGGGCGTGTCGTCATCGACCTCCGGACCGACGTCGGCTGGCGGGCCGGCGGACGGCCGAGTGGACTCCCCCAAGCGCACCGGGTACGCGGCACGGTGCGCGGTGTCGGCAAGCTGTTCGAGCTCGATCGCGGCCTGCCCCTCGTAGGACACGCGGTCGCGCACGCCGACCAGCGCGGCGACGGCGTCGAACAGCCGGCCGGCGCTCGACGTCGGTGGCGCGTTGACGTTCGCGTCGGCCACGGCCAGCACCTGCGCCCACCGGTCGGCGTTGCGCTCCACGACATCCAGCCGGCCGGGCAGGTCGTCACCGTACGCGCGACGCAGCCAGGTCGCCGCCATGCGCCACGGCTCGCGGATCGCCGCCGCACCACCCGCCAGGGGCACCGTCTCGACGTGCCCGACCCGCCCGAACGAGACGAGGTCGGCGACCAGGACCTCACCGCCCCAGATCGTGCCGTCCGCTCCGAAGCCGGTGCCGTCGAACGCGACGCCGATGACCGGATCGGACGTCCCGTTGTCGGCCATGCACGACGCGATGTGCGCGTGGTGGTGCTGCACGCCGAGCAGGTCGACGTCGTCGAGGTCGACCGCGTACTTCGTCGACAGGTACTCGGGGTGCAGGTCGTGCGCCACGACCGCAGGGGTGACGTCGAACAGCCGGCGGAGGTGCGCGATCGCCCCCGTGAACGACCGGTACGTCTCGTAGTTCTCCAGATCGCCGATGTGGTGGGACAGGTACGCGCGGCGGCCCTTGGTGAGGCACACCGTGCTCTTGAGCTCGGCCCCGACGGCGAGCACCGGCCGTGGCACCGGCCGGCCGAGCAGCACCGGCTGGGGCGCGTACCCGCGCGAGCGGCGGACCAGCAGCGGCCGGTCCCCGACCATCCGCACGACCGAGTCGTCGACGCGCGTGTGGATCGGTCGGTCATGGGTCAGGAACGCGTCGGCGATGCCGGCGAGGCGCGCCAGCGCGTCTTCGTCGTCGAAGGCGATCGGTTCGTCGGACACGTTGCCGCTGGTCAGCACGAACGGCCGTCCGACGGCGTCGGCCAGGAGGTGGTGCAGCGGCGTGTACGGCAGCATCACACCGAGGAAGCGGTTGCCGGGTGCCACCGACGGTGCGATCGACGGCACGCCAGGGGTTCCAGCCGCGGTGCCGCCGGCGCCGTCCCGCCGCCGCAGGAGCACGATCGGGGCGGTCGGACCGGTCAGCCGCGCCTGCTCGTGGGGGCCGACCTCGGACAGCGCCCGCGCGACGTCGAGGTCGGCGACCATCACCGCCAGCGGCCGTTCCTCGCGGTGCTTGCGTGCCCGCAGGCGCGCCACGGCTGCCTCCTCCGTCGCGTCGGCCGCCAGGTGATACCCGCCCAGTCCCTTGATCGCCACGATCGCACCGGCGTGCAGCAGGCGGGCCGTGGCCGCGACGGGGTCACCGTCGACCGCGGCACCCGCACCGGCGCGCAGTGCCAGGTGTGGTCCGCACGCCGGGCAGCACACCGGTTGTGCGTGGAACCGGCGGTCGGCCGGGTCGTGGTACTCGCGCGCGCACTCGTCGCACAGCGCGAACGCCGCCATGGTGGTCGACGGCCGGTCGTACGGCACGTCGCGGACGATCGTGTAGCGCGGCCCACAGTTCGTGCAGTTGACGAATGGATAGTGAAATCGTCGGTCGGTCGGATCCCACAGCTCGGCGAGGCAGTCCCCGCACGTCGCGACGTCCGGCGCGACCGCCACGGCCCGCGCACCGGTGGCGTCGCTGACGGTGATCGCAAACGCCGACTGTCCCCGCGCGTCCAGCGCCTGCGTCGCGATGCGCTCGATCGCCGCGAGCGGCGGGGCCTCGACGGACAGCCGCGCGACGAACTCGTCGACGACCGCCGGATCGCCTTCCACCTCGGCGATGACGCCGCGCGCGTCGTTGCCCACGAACCCGCCGAGCCCCAGCGCGGTGGCGAGGCCGTGGACGTACGGGCGGAACCCGACGCCCTGGACGACCCCCTCGACGCGCACCCGCATGCGGATGCGTGCGGTGGCGGCAGGCGCAGACCCGCCGTCGGTGGTCATCACGCCCCTTCCGTGACCGGCCGTTGACCTCCCCACCGTGTCCCGCAGGGCGCATCCTCGCACAAGAATGCTCTCGACAGCGACGAAGATGTCGTCTTATGGTGTTCCAGCCGTTCCCCATTCTCCGGATGGCCGTGGGTCGGGACGGAACACAGGGCCGTTCGGCACCCCCGGCAGGGTTCGGCTGGAGGTAGACGATGACCGCCGCCCAGACGCCGACGATGCGCGACAAGCCGGACGTCAGCGATGCGAAGGTCCACATCCTGTGGATCAACGCCGGACTCAGCTGCGACGGCGACTCCGTCGCGTTGACCTCCGCGACGCAGCCGAGCATCGAGGACATCGTGCTCGGCGTGCTGCCGGGCCTGCCGGAAGTCGCGGTGCACTGGCCGTTGATCGACTACGAGAACGGCCCGGTCGGCGTGCGCGACGACTTCATCCACTGGTTCCACGAGGCGTACAACGACGAGCTCGACGCGCCCTTCGTCCTGGTGGTCGAGGGCTCGATCCCCAACGAGAAGATCAAGTCCGAGGGCTACTGGGCGGCGTTCGGCAACGACCCCGACACCGGCGACCCGATCCCGACGTCGGACTGGGTCGAGCGGCTGGCGCCCAAGGCGCTGGCGGTCCTCGCGGCGGGCACGTGCGCGACGTACGGCGGCATCCACGCGATGGAGGGCAATCCGACCGGGGCGATGGGCGTCGCCGATCTGCTGGGGTGGGACTTCCGCACGCCCGCCGGCATCCCGATCGTCAACGTGCCGGGCTGCCCGACGCACCCCGACAACCTGTCCGAGACCATCCTGTACCTGCTGTACCAGGCGACCGGGCAGGCGCCGATGATCCCGCTCGACGAGAAGCTGCGCCCGACGTGGCTGTTCGGCGCGACGGTGCACGAGGGGTGCGCCCGCGCCGGCTACTACGAGCAGGGTGAGTTCGCCGAGGACTACAACAGCCAGAAGTGCCTCGTCAAGATCGGCTGCTGGGGGCCGGTGGTCAAGTGCAACGTGCCCAAGCGCGGGTGGATCAACGGCCTCGGCGGCTGCCCGAACGTGGGCGGCATCTGCATCGCGTGCACCATGCCGGGGTTCCCCGACAAGTTCATGCCGTTCATGGACGAGCCGCCCGGCGCGACCGTGTCGAGCCGTGCCATCAAGGCATACGGCGGCATGATCCGCCGGCTGCGAACCATGACGGCGAAGACCGTCGACAAGGAACCGTCGTGGCGCGCCAAGGGCACGAAGCTGACGACGGGCTACACGGCGCCCTGGCGCTGACCTCAGACCTGCACCTGACGCGCCGGTACACGACAAGGAGCCATCCATGGCGCACACAGCGGACGTCACCTCCCCGAGCATGACCAGCGTCCGGGAGGAGGGCCTCGTCGAGATGGCGTGGGACCCCATCACCCGGATCGTCGGGAGCCTGGGGATCTACACCAAGATGGACTTCAAGAACAAGGTCGTGAAGGAGTGCTACTCGAGCTCGCACGTCTTCCGCGGCTACAGCGTGTTCATGAAGGGCAAGGACCCTCGGGACGCGCACTTCATCACGAGCCGTATCTGCGGCATCTGCGGTGACAACCACGCCGCCTGCTCGGTGTACACCCAGAACATGGCCTACGGGGTGCGCCCGCCGCCGATGGGCGAGTGGATCATGAACCTCGGCGAGGCCGCCGAGTACATGTTCGACCACGCGATCTTCCAGACCAACCTGGTCGACGTCGACTACTGCGAGAAGATGGTCCGCGAGACCAACCCCAGCGTGTGGGAGCAGGCCAAGAACACCGAGGCGCCCAACGCCGGGCTCCACGGGTACCGCACGATCGCCGACATCATGACGGCGCTCAACCCGTTGGAGGGCGAGCTGTACCTCGAGGCGCTGCAGGTATCGCGCTACACGCGCGAGATGTTCTGCCTGATGGAGGGCCGCCACGTCCACCCGTCGACCCTGTATCCGGGCGGCGTCGGCACGCAGGCGACGGTGCAGGTCTTCACGGACTACATGGTGCGGCTGATGCGCTATGTGGAGTTCATGAAGAAGAACGTGCCGCTGCACGACGACCTGTTCGACTTCTTCTACGAGGCGATCCCCGGCTACGAGGAGGTCGGAAACCGGCGGATCATCATCGGCAACTGGGGCGCGTTCCAGGACCCCGAGCACTGCGACTTCCGCTACGAGACGATGGAGCACTGGGGTCGCAAGATGTTCACGACCCCCGGCATCGTCGTCGACGGCAAGCTGCTGACGACCAGCCTGGTCGACATCAACCTGGGCATCCGCATCCTGCTCGGCTCGTCGTACTACGACGACTGGGACGACGGCGAGACGTTCGTCTCCCACGACCCGCTGGGCAACCCGGTCGACCGCCGGCACCCGTGGAATCAGCACACGATTCCCAAGCCGCGCAAGCGTGACTTCACCGACCAGTACACCTGGGTCATGTCACCGCGCTGGTTCGACGGCGAGAACCACCTGGTCATGGACACCGGCGGCGGCCCGCTGCCGCGGCTGTGGGTGACCGCGCTGGCGAACCTCGTCGACATCGACTACGTCCAGGCCACCGGGTCGAGCGTGAAGATCAACTTCCCGAAGACCGCGACGATGCCCGCGCAGACGCTGGAGTGGCACGTGCCGGAGCGGTCCAACACGCTCGAGCGCAACCGCGCGCGCAGCTACTACCAGGCGTACGCAGCCGGCTGTGCGCTGCACTTCGTGCAGCAGGCGCTCGACGGGGTGCGCGCCGGTGAGACCGACACCTGGTCGCCGTTCGAGGTGCCCGACGAGGCGATCGGCTGCGGGTTCCACGAGGCCGTGCGTGGCGTGCTCAGCCACCACATGGTGATCCGCGACGGCAAGATCGCCAACTACCACCCGTACCCGCCGACGCCGTGGAACGCCAGCCCCCGCGACGTGTTCGGCCAGCCCGGCCCCTACGAGGACGCGGTGCAGGGCCAGCCGATCTTCGAGGAGAACGACCCCGACAACTTCAAGGGCATCGACGTGATGCGGACGGTCCGCAGCTTCGATCCGTGCCTGCCGTGCGGCGTGCACCAGTACGTCGGCAAGGGCAAGGTGCTCAAGCAGCTGCACTCCCCCGCCGGGGTCCCGGACGCGCAGTGAGCGCGTCAGCGGTCACCGGACAGGCCGGGGGGCACCCTGCCCGCGTCAGCGGGGAGGGTGGGCTGTGAACGTCGACGCCGTCGGCCGGCGCGTCGAGGATCTGCTCGACCAGATCGCCGCGCGCGACGAGGTGGCCGCCGAGCTCACCGAGGAGCTCGTGCGGGAGCTGATGGCGCTGTACGGCGCCGGACTCGGGCGCCTGCTCGACCGGATGGCCGGGGCGGCGCCCGAGGCACTGCGGGCGCTGACCACCGACCCGCTGGTCGACGGCCTGCTGATGCTGCACGACCTGCACCCCGACGACATCGGCGCGCGGATCGAGGCGGCGCTCGAGGAGGTCCGCCCGTACCTGGCGTCGCACGGCGGCGGTGTGCAGCTGCTGGGTGTCGCCGACGGAGTGGCGCACCTGCAGCTCGAGGGCAGCTGCGAGGGCTGCGGCTCGTCGCAGGTCACGCTGCAGCACGCGGTGGAGGGCGCCGTGCTGGAGGCGGCGCCGGAGATCGAACGCCTCGAGGTCGCCGGCGTCACGGCGCCGTCGGCGAACGGGTTGATCCCGGCGGAGTCGCTGTCGCTGCGCCGGCGCGACGTCGGTGGCGGCGAGGAGCTCGGCTGGGAGCCGCTGCCGGCGGCCGACGCACCGCCCGACCTCGTCGCGACGCAGCAGGTCAACGGCGCCCGCCTGGCGATCGTGCGGATCGACGACCAGCTGTACGCGTATCGCGACGCCTGCCCGTCGTGCGACGGATCGCTGGCGGGCGGACCGGTGCACGGCGACCTGCTCGACTGCCCAGGCTGTGGATCGATGTTCGACGTCCGGCGTGCCGGGCGCGCCGCGGACGGCGGACGCGGGCTCGACCCGGTGCCCCTGCTCGACGACGGTGATGGCGTCCGGGTGGCCGCAGGAGCGCTGCGATGACCCAGCGCGGCCTCGCGCGCTTCACCACGCCGGGCACACGGCGCATCGTCGACCGCGCCGGCACGGCAGACACTGACGCCGCGAACGCTCCGGCCAACGATGACTCCGCTGACTCCCACCCGGCCGAGACGCTCGCCGAACCGCTCGCCCGGTTGATCGGCGCGCGGCGGCCACCGAGCCCGGGCGAGGCCTGCGAGCTGTGCGCCGCGCCGGTACCCGACGACCACCGCCACGTCGTCGACCTCGAACGCCGTGCGCTGCTGTGCTCATGCCGCGGTTGCGCGCTGCTGTTCGAGTTCTCCGGTGCCGGGGACCACCGGTACCACACCGTGCCGGACCGCTACCTGCGGATCGAGCCGTTCACCCTACCGCCGCAGGCGTGGGCGGCACTGCAGATCCCCGTGGGCATCGCGTTCGTCGTCGCCAACTCCAAGCTCGATGCCACCGTCGCGTTCTACCCGAGCCCCGGCGGCGCCACCGAGTCGGAGCTCCCGCTCGACGCGTGGGACGAGATCGTGGCGGCCAACCGCGGGCTCGAGCAGGTCCAACCCGACGTGGAAGCGGTGCTGGTCCGCACCGACGGCGCACCGACGTGCCACGTCGTCCCCGTCGACCGCTGCTACGAGCTCGTCGGTGCGCTGCGCCTGCACTGGCGCGGGTTCGATGGAGGGCAGGAGGTGCGCGAGCACATCGCCGCGTTCTTCATATCGGAAGAGC
>JAHWKT010000155.1 GCA_019347695.1 Actinomycetota bacterium
AGTCGCATCGCGTCCGGTCCGGCGTTGGCGAAAAATTACTGGACCTGGCGAATCGTCCTTTCGGTGCGAAGCCATGCTGAAAGCATGCTGCGGCTGAGCACCAGGAGTGCAAGAGTTGCTAACATGCCCACCATTGCCGTGCGGACCGACACGATATCGCCGTTGAGGTGTGGCAATGCTAGGACGGTGGCACCCGCGCCGAAACAGCCGATTGCCAAGCCGGGCAGACCGTCAGAGCGGACGGCGCATTGATCAACGCTGTACAGACCTTGTGCTGCCAGTATCAGTGCGGTTACCACCGAGGCGACGGTGCATATGACCGCGGATGCCGATACGTCGCCAGAAAGACTACTCGTGGTCAAGATGGCGAAGGACCACCCTACGGCTACTGCGATGACATCTGATGAGATCAGCCTGATGCGAATCGGCGCTTCCGGCGCTGTACGGTCGGGACCGGGGAGCATGGGCGCGTCCGGCACCTGTTTCTTGCGGACCCTGGTCGTTGGCATGAACTATCCATTCTAGGGTCCGCTACCCATCACGGGTCACCCGCCGTCGGAACTGCTACACATCATAGGACGGCACTGCGCCCGCTATCGCTACGAACGACACGGATTGTAAGGACGTGACAGCTCTTCAACTATTCCGGTGGTGGTGGGAGTGGGAGTTCATCTGTGGCTGTGTTATGACGGGCGCCGAAGATTGTGACGTCGTGAGTTCTGGCGGTGGCGGCGTGGCCACCGCCAGCGCACTGGTCTCCGAGGTCAACGTTGCACTGATCGGCGCGAGCGGGGCCATCCGCGCTACCGCCGCGTCCAGCGGCCACCTAGCGAACGGGCCTTGCTTGGTCGCCTTGTCTGATCCCGGGCCGCCTGCGAGGAAGCCTCGCGCTGGTGTGGTACCGGAGCGGTCTGGGTTTCAGCGCATCGAGCCCGCACAGAGTCATAGTGGAGCGCAAGCGGCGCAGCAGCAGCTCGGTCGCGGCAACGGTTGCGCTGCGGTCGGCATGGGCGTTCGACGGCAGCTGCGCTGTGGCGTCCTCCCGCAGCAGATCGCCGACCGCGTCGTGCAGGAGCACCACGCCACCAGCGTCGAGATGCCGCAGCGCGCTGTCGGCGATGTCGGTCGGGTCGTCGAGCTGCCAGTCGAGCCCGTCCGCCGACCACAGCATCGTGGTCACACCGCGACGACGGAGCGCGGCAACGGTGGACCGGTCGACGGCGCCCCATGGTGGGCGGAACCACCGCACCGGGCGACCGGTCAGCGCACCGAGCGCCTCGAGCGGTCGCACGATCTGGCGGTCCCACTCGCGTGGTGGCAGCCACCGCACAGGCCGGTGGTCCCAGCCGTGGGCCCCGACGCTGTGCCCCGCGGCGACGACCGCCCGTACGACGTCGGGATGTCGGATCGCTGCGCGTCCACACATGAAGAACGTGGCGTGGGCATCGTGGTCCGCGAGCACCTGCAGCAGCTGCGGTGTGATCGTGCGATCGGGACCATCGTCGAAGGTCAACGCGATCGCCGACGGCACCTCGTTTGTCGGCCCGACAAGATCCTTCAGGTGCCGTGGTGGCGCCGCTCGCAGCCACGGCGCCGCGGCCATCCGCCGTCGCAGCTCGTCGCGATCCAACCAGTCGGGCAAATAGGTGCGCAGACGGTCGATGTAGCGCATCCCATGCCCTCCCGCGCTGCGTCATGTCATGCCGACGGTGTTACGCCCACACTGGTCCGCGGCCCGACCCCGTCTCGAGCGTGTTCCACCGCCGTGCACGCCGGCCCCCCCGGGTGCACCGTGCCTGCGTTCGCGATCGAGTGTAGCGACGGCCAGGTGGCTCGGCCTGCGGCGGGTGCGCGATACTGTGCCGGGTCAAAGACACACCGGTTGCGACCTCCGAGCAGGGACGGCAGTAGGGGATCCATGGACGCAATCGGCGGCATCGAACGGTCGCCACGGCGATCGTCGACCGGGCTCGAGGCACGCAGCGACGCCGGGCTGGAACCATTCACGAGACTCGCGACGCGTCTGCTCGCTGCGCCCATGGCACGCGTCGCGCTGGTCGACGACGTTCGCAGGTTCTTCCCGGCGACGGCCGATCGGGCCGACCAGCTCGACCGCCACCGCGCGGCGTCACAAACCGAGGCGCTGTGCCAGCGGGTCATGACCCTGAGCGAGCCGGTCGTTGTCGCGGACGCAACGCAGGAGCCCGCGGTGGTTACGGACCGTGCGGTCAGCGAGCTCGAAGTTCGGGCCTACGTAGGGGTCCCGCTGTTCGATGGTGACGGCAGCGTCCTCGGCGCGTTGTACGCGGTCGACAGCGACGCCCGCGTCTGGACGGTCGAGGAGCTCGCGATCCTGCGCGACCTCGCGGCCGCGTGCTCGTCGGAGGTCCAGCTGCGGATCACCGCCAGTCGCGCCGACGCGGCCCGGGAGGAGGCCGAGCTCGCGCGGCTCGACGCCGACCAGGCGCGCCGACGTGCCGAGCAGGCTCGTCATGCGGCGGCGGACGCGCGACGGCAGGTCGAACGCGCCGATGCCCGCCTCGAGCTGCTGGCGCGGGTCACGCAGGCGATGACCAGCACGCTGGACGACGCCGCAGCGCTGCGGCGCATGGCGCGGGTGGTCGTGCCCGCGCTCGGGGACTGGTGCTGCGTCGACATCCGGGACGGCGATCTGGTCCGCCGAATCGCGGTCGAGCGGCACGGACCGCCACTGCCGTCCACCGTCACGTGGCGACGCCAATTGCGGGACGCCGTGACGGCAACACCGCTGGGAGCGGTGCTCAGCGGTACCCGGCGCAGTGTGCTGCTCGACGGCGACGTGCGGGCCGCCTTCGGTGACGGCGACGACGCCCTTGCGCGTGCGCAGGCGGTCCTCGTCGACACCCTCGGTGGACAGCGGGCGGTGATCGTAGGGTTGCGGGACCGTCGCGGCGACCCGCTCGGCGCGATCACGCTCGCCTGCGCGGCCGAAGCAGCGTGGTCGTCGGACGACCGGATGCTCATCGACGAGCTGGCGCGGCGCGCGAGCATGGTAATCGAGCACGCCAGGCTCCATCGCGTGCAGCGGCGTGCGTCGGAGACCCTGCAGGCCAGCCTGCTCACCGAGCTGCCCAGCATGCCGGGGTTGTCGCTGTGCGCGCGCTACCGCCCGGCGCTCGAGGGTGTCGACGTCGGCGGCGACTGGTACGACGCGTTCCCGCTGGACGGTGGGGCGACGGCCATCGCCATCGGTGATGTCATGGGCCACGACCTGGCGGCGGCGGCGCGCATGGGCCAGCTGCGCAACATGCTCAGGACCTTGGCGCGGGACCGTCCGTCCGTACCCTCCGAGCTGCTGCGTCGGGTTGATCGCGTGGCCGACGGCCTTGGCGTCGAGGCGCTCGCCACCTGCGTGTTCGGCGTCATCGGCCCGGCCGGGCCCACCGGTGGCGCACGTCGGTTGCGGTGGTCGAGCGCGGGGCATCTGCCCCCGGTGGTCCTGCGCCATGACGGCACCTGCAGGCTGCTCGACGGGTCCGACGACCTGATGCTCGGTGTCGACCCGGACGTCGCCCGAGAGGACAGCGAGGTGCTCCTGCACCCCGGCGACACCGTGATCCTGGTCACCGACGGCCTGGTCGAGACACGGGCGGGATCACTCGACGACGGGTTGACCCAGCTGCGCCGCAACGCCACGCGGGCCGCCGCCGATGCGCTCGAGGATCTGTGCGAAGAGCTCATCACGTCGATGAGCGCCCGAGCCAACAACGACGACGTGGCGGTGATCGCTGTCCGCGTCGACCGATAGCCGCACCGGGCATGCCGGCGTGCGGTCACCGCCGCCAGTTCCCAAGAATTGGCGATTCCATCCGCAGCCGTGGTCACTAGCTTCCTCGCAGACATGAGGAAAAGGAACCACCGTGATGCGCACCACCACGTCGGTACCCGGCACCGCGAGCCCTGGTACGACTCGGGTGTCGGGCTCGTACCGGATCGACGAGACCGGGACACAGGTCGAGGTCGGTGTACGCATCGGTGGTCTGCCGGCCTGGGCGACGTTCGACACCGTGCACGGTGACGCCGAGGTTCCCAGCGACCTCACGACGGCGCGGGTGCATGCCACCATCGACGCGACGCGGCTGCGCTCGGGCAGCCGCAGGCTCGATCGCCTGGCGGCAACGGTCCTCGACGTCGACGACCATCCGGTGATCCGGTTCGACGCCGACCGCATGGAGCCGATCCTCGAGTCGTTCGTAACCCACGACGGTGACCGACCGCTGTGGGCGCTCGTCGGCACGCTGACGGTGTGCGGGATCACCAGGCCGGTCCGCATCGCCGTGGGCGTCGTGCGGCCGACGAGGGATGGCACGGCGATGCGCTTCGAGGCGACCACCACCGTGCGCTGCGCGGAGTTCGGCATCCGCCGGCGGGGTAGGCTGATCGGTGATCTCGTCCGCGTGCGCATCACCGGCGCCGGTCTGCGCAACGAGAGATGACGCCGTTCGGGCGGCGGCACGACGTCGTCGGCCGGCCCACGTTCGTCGACCGTGACGGTGGGCAGAGACTGACCCATGGCGACGAATGGAGTGTCCGGTAGGACAGTGGCGGGCCGCTACCGGCTGGATCGCCTGATCGGTCGCGGTGGTGCTGGCGCCGTGTGGCGTGGTCACGACGAGCGGCTGCACCGCGCGGTCGCCGTCAAGCAGATCTCGTTTCCTGCCGATGGCACACAGGCCGAGATCGGCAAGGCCCGCGCGCTGCGGGAGGCGCGGGCGGCCGCGCGCCTCGGCGATGCCGGCGTCGTGCAGATCTACGACATCATCGAGGAGGACGAGAGCGCCTACCTCATCATGGAACTCGTCGACGCTCCGAACCTCAGCGTGCTGGTCCGGCGGGCGGGGCCCTTGCAGCCCCACTCCGTCGCGGCGCTGGGGATCCGCATGCTCGAGACGCTGGTCGCCGGGCACCGGGCGGGCATCGTGCACCGCGACATCAAGCCGAGCAACGTGCTCGTCGATGGCCACGTGCCACGCCTGACCGACTTCGGCATCGCGCGGCTCGGCGACGAGTCGACGATCACGTCGACCGGCATGGTGATGGGCACGCCGGCGTACATCGCTCCGGAACACGCGCGGGGTGAGGCCGTCGGCCCGCCCGCCGACCTCTACGGCCTGGGCGCAACCCTGTACTACGCGGTGGAAGGCACCGCGCCGTTCGGGGAGCGCAGCTCGGTCGCCACGGTCATGGCCGTGCTCGACCGGCGGCCGCGTCGCCCCCGTCGGGCCGGACCGTTGACCGCGCTGCTCGACGATCTGCTCGCAAAGGATCCCGCGGACCGGCCCGGCGCCGACGAGGTACGGGACCGCCTCGTCGCCGTCCGTGACGCGGCGCAGGACGGCGCCGACGACGTGGACGCGCCCGTGGCGATGCGGCCGCCGTCGACGGCGGCCGAGGCGACGTCGTCGGACGCGGCGACGGCCGACACCGATGAGGTCGATCGCGCGGGCGTGGTGAGCGCACCCGTTGCCGATGCAGCGGCTGCGTCGGCTGTGGACGCGGTCAGCGCGCCGGCTGTGGCTGGCGAGCCGCCGGTGGCAGCGGATGACGGCGCGGCGGCTCCGCCGGAGCGCGGGTCGTCGGTACCCGCAGATACGCCCCCGCCGTCGCGCCGCCGACCCGCTGCGTTCGGTGTCCTGGCCATCGTCGCGCTGGCGCTGCTCGCGGCGCTCGGTCTCCGGCCGGACGGCGATGGCGGTGATGAGCAGGAGGACGGGCGGCCGCAGGGGTCGGCAGCCGCCCCGGCCGCGTCGCCGTCGCCCGTTCCGGAGCCACCGTCGTCGGCGGTCGCCAGGGAGGATGGATCGGACTCGGTGGGTGCGGCGCCGTCCGCCGCGCCGACGTCGGACGCCGGACCGCCTTCGCCGGCACCGGTGGCCGAGGATGGCGTGTTGCCCGCGAACGACGTCGAGGTCCCCGACGACTGGGAGACCTTCGTCCCGAACGACGCGCCGTACCGGGTCGCGCACCCTCCGGGATGGCAGGTGGTCGAGCGTCCCGGCACGTTGACCGACATCAGGGATCCCGACAGCGGCACCTACCTGCGCCTCGACTGGGTCGCGGCCCGGCGTGACCCAGTCGACGCGTGGGAGACCTTCGAGCCGACCTTCGCGGCGCGCCAGGACGACTACCGCCGGCTCGCACTGGAGTCGACGACCTACAAGGGCGACCCCGCCGCGCTGTGGGAGTACCGTTACCGGTCGGGCGGTACGCAGCTGCACGCCTACAACCTGGGCGTGAACGCCGGTGAGTTCGGCTTCGCGCTCAACCTCCAGGCGCGCCAGGAGAACTTCGCGGAGGCCCGCGAGCTGTGGCCCTACTTCCTGGCGTCCTACGAGTTCACGGGCCGCTGACCGCGCACGTCCGTCGCGACCGGTGTTCAGTCGAGGGTGGGCACGTCCTGCGGCGGTGGCGGACCGACGTAACGCGCCGACGGTCGGATGATGCGGTTGTCGGCCGCCTGTTCCATGACGTGGGCGCACCAGCCGACCGTGCGGCTGGCCGCGAACGTCGCGGTGAACAGGTCGGTCGGCAGCCCCGCAGACTCCATCACGATGCCCGCGTAGTACTCGACGTTGGCGTACAGCTCGCGTCCCGGCTTGAGCTCGGCGAGCAGGTCGACCACGACGTCCTCGACCGCGGTGGCCAGCGCGGCCTCGTCACCGCCGACGCGCTCGGCCACCTCCCGCAGCAGCACCGAGCGCGGGTCGCGGGTCTTGTACACGCGGTGGCCGAACCCCATGATCCGCTCGCCGGTCTCTATCTTGCGGCGCACCACCTCGTCGGCCCGCTCGACCGAGCCGATCTCGTCGAGCAGATCCAGCGCCCTCGACGGCGCGCCGCCGTGCAGCGGCCCCGACAGGGCCCCGATCGCGCCGGTGATGGCCGCACCGAGATCCGCGCCGGTCGAGGTGATGACGCGTGCCGTGAACGTCGACGCGTTGAAGCCGTGATCGACGGTGGAGATGAGGTACTGCTCGATCGCCCGTGCGTGGTCGGGCTCGGGTTCGGCGCCGTACAGCATGTACAGATAGTTGGCGGCGTAGGGCAGTTCGGGATGCGGCGCCACCGGTTCCTTGCCCTGCTGGGCGCGGTACAGCGCCGCGATCATGGTCGGGACGACGGCGGTGATCCGCAGCGCGTGCTTGAGCAGCTCGTCGGCCGTCACGTCCATGCTCGGCTGGAAGCCCTCCTCCGCGGCGACCAGCGAGACGCCGGTGCGCAGGCCGTCGAGCGGCGCGCTGCCGGCCACCGCGATCTCGCGCAGCAGTGTCGCGGTCTTGTCGGACAGCTCGCGCAGCGGTCGGACGCGGTCGATGAACTCCTGGCGGGCTGCCTTCGTCGCGGGCAGCTCACCGACCAGCAGCAGGTGCCAGACGTCGTCGAACGTGCGCTCGCGTGCGAGGTCGGTGGCGGCGTACTGCCGGTAGTGGAAGAAGCCTTCGCGGCCCCGTACCCCGCCGACGTCAGTCTCGGCGACCGTGACACCCGCCAGGCCCTTCGGTGCATCGAGCTCGCCCGGATGCCGCACCGGCTCGATCTTGGCGATGGCCATCAGGTCGCGCATCGACACGACGCCGATCAGGCCGCCGTCGTCGTCGCACACCGGAAGGTGACGGAACCTGCCCTCGTTGAGCCGCCTGAGCCCTTCGGTCGCCGGTGTGTCGGGCGTCGCCGTCGTCGGGTCGTCGGTCATCCAATCGGCCACCCGCTCCTTCGAGGCGTCGCTGCCCGAGGCGGCGAGCCGCAGCACGTCGCGCTCGGTGAGGATGCCCACGACACGGTCGTCGCCGTCGATCACGACGATCGACCCCGACCCGTTCTGGTGCATCCGGTCGGCAGCGGTGTGCACGTGCGCCTCCGGCGCGACGGTCAGCGCCGGCTGCTTCATCAGGTCACCGACAGTTTCTCGCGAGGTCACACCGGCCTCCCAATCTGCTTGACATCCTTAGCGACCGTACCCGCCGGTAGCGCGGGCGAACAGGTGCAACAGTGGCAAATTTGCCCAATCTTGCGTCCGGCGGGTGGTCGATCACCCTTCCGGGTCGTACGTCCAGTCGCCGCGCTTGCGGTGGTAGGTCGGGTCGAACGTCACTGCTGCCTGCGCCATGTCGATGTCGGCGATCTTGGGCACGGGCACCGCGATCGCCGGATCGGTCGCCCGGC
>JAHWKT010000027.1 GCA_019347695.1 Actinomycetota bacterium
ATGGCGACCACGAGCACGACGCCGGTGGCCAGCACGACCACCACGGCGTAGGCGTTCACGCCGCTGGCCCACCCCGAGGTGAACACCCAGGGCACCAGATCGGCCATCACGCAACTCCTTGCGTCGGGCCAGGGCCCCTGGGATCGGACCGGTGACCCACCCGATGTCGGGTCGACTCCCGGCGACCACAGACTGTCGGTAGACCCTCAGTCGGTCACCTGGCTGGTGGGACTGTCACAGGCGTCACGACGCCCTGTCGGTCCGGGAACCCGTCCTGACGGACGTCCCGCCGGTTTGCGAGATCCCGTGGGCACCTGCTAGAGCACAGGGCACCGCGCGCACCACCGACCCTGGGGATCCGAATGGCACAACAGCCGACGTTGGAGGCCAACGACGACGAGGCCATCCGGTACATGCGCGACAAGATCGGTCCCGGGTGGGCGGTGCCGATGGCGTCGCAGCACCGCAACCTGGCGCAGCTCGGCGACTTCCTCCGAGCGGAGCAGACCGCCGGCCGGCGCTTCCTACCGGCCCCGAGCCGTATCCTGGCCGCGTTCCAGCAGCCGTTCGACGACGTGGGGGTGCTGCTGGTCGGGCAGGACCCCTATCCGACGCCGGGTCACCCGATCGGGCTGTGCTTCTCGGTCGCGCCCGACGTGCGGCCGGTGCCCAAGAGCCTCGCCAACATCTACACCGAGTACCAGGCGGACCTCGACCTGCCCGCGCCATCCAACGGCGACCTCACCCCGTGGACCACCCAGGGCGTCATGCTGCTCAACCGGGTGCTGACGGTGCGCGCCGGCACGCCGGCGTCGCACCGCGGCAAGGGTTGGGAGGCGTTCACCGAACAGGCGATCCGCGCGCTCGTCGCCCGCGACCGGTCGATGGTCGCCATCCTGTGGGGCCGCGACGCCCGCAGCCTCAAACCGCTGCTCGGTGACACCCCCGTTGTCGAGAGCGCCCATCCCAGCCCCCTGTCGGCAGCCCGGGGCTTCTTCGGCTCACGGCCGTTCAGCCGCGCCAACGCCCTGCTCAAACAGCGCGGCGCTCCCCCCGTCGACTGGCGCCTCCCCTAACCACCACCCCGAACTGTGTCGACCACCTCCGAGCGCAGAGTTCGGGGTGGTCGACGGACGTCGACCATAGGCCGCGCTGCGTCGACCACCCCGAAGTTCGTCAGGCGGTGCTGGCGGTGGCGAGGATCGCCTCGGCGCCGAGGCACCACCCGACGGGGCCGATGCCGTCGAGGCGCGTGAGGTTGTCGACCGCGAGATCGGCCCACCCGCCGTCGGGTCGCTGCACCAGCATGGGGACGTCGACGGCGGCGAGCATCGCCGCGTCGTTGTAGGTGTCGCCGAGCCCGTACATGAGCGGGCGCTCACCGCGTTCGACGGTGTACAGCTCCCGCAGCACCGCCACCGCGTCACCCTTGTCATGGAACCCGCCAGCCGTCCAGAATCGCGCTCCACGCTGCAGACCAAGACCACGGTCGTGCAGGGCACCGCGCAACGTCGGCTCGTTAACGCCGTCGCCGTCGACCACGAACGGCTCCGTGTGGTCGCGCTCCTGCGCCCGCGCCGCTGCCCCGGCCGACAGGCCCGTGCGCTCGACGACCTCGACGATCTCCATGTCACCGAAACCGCGCAGCGACACGTCGAGCGACGCGGCCACCCCGGCGAGGCGGTCCCGTACCTCGCCGTAGTCCAGCCCGAGCACCCGCACCGGCCCGTGGTCTGCGTGGACGGCGGCGCCGTTCTCGACGACGAACGGCCCGGCGATGGCCAGATCGCGGCGGTGCACCTGCTGCTCGGCCCGCGTCTTCGCGGAGCAGCAGACGATCGTCACGCCGGCGTCCTGCAGTGTCTGGAGCGCAGCTGCCGCGGGACCGGCCTCGTAGGTGTTGTGATCGAGCAGCGTGCCGTCGAGGTCGGTCACGACGACGATCGGTGCGGTGATGCCCATGCCGTGGATGTTCCCCGCGACCGTCGGCGTCAACAGTCTGACCGCACCCGGTTCCGTTGAGCCCGGGCTAGCCTGTGCCACATGGCGTCTCATGTCCGGCCTGCCGCCGCGCGATCCGAGGGCGACGCGTCCGGCGGACCGGACGCGCTGGTGGTCGCCCGCGGGCTGACCAAGCGGTTCGGCGAGCTCACGGCCGTGGACGCCATCGACTTCGACGTGCACACCGGAGAGGTCTTCGGGTTCCTCGGACCCAACGGCGCCGGCAAGACCTCGACGATGCGCATGATCGGGGCGGTGTCACCGCTGACCGGCGGCACGCTGCAGGTGCTCGACCGCGATCCCGCCACGGACGGCGCCGAGATCCGGGCGCGCCTCGGTGTCGTGCCGCAGGAGAACACCGTCGACGAGGAGCTGTCGGTTACCGACAACCTCTACATCTACGGCCGGTACTTCGGCATGCCCCGCGCGCAGGTGCGCAGGCGCATCCCCGAGCTGCTCGAGTTCGCCCAGCTGACCGACCGCGCCGACGACAAGGTCACCGTCCTGTCAGGTGGTATGAAGCGCCGGCTCGTGATCGCACGCGCGCTGATCAACACCCCCTCGATGGTGCTGCTCGACGAGCCGACGACCGGCCTGGACCCCCAGGCTCGACATCTGGTCTGGGACCGGCTGCACGAGCTGACCCGGCAGGGCGTCACCCTGCTGTTGACCACCCACTACATGGACGAGGCCGAGCAGCTGTGCGACCGGCTGGTGGTGATGAGCGACGCGACGATCGTCGCGGAGGGCTCGCCCCGTGAGTTGATCGCAACCTACGCGGGTCGGGAAGTGCTGGAGGTGCGGTTCCCACCTGGTCACCGTTACGCCGGGTGGACCGGCCTCGACGGCATCGGCTCGCGCCGCGAGGTGCTCGCCGACCGGGTGATCATCTACGGCGACGACGCCGAACAGCTGACGTCGGCGGTCACCCACAGCGGTGTCGAGGTCGCCAGCATGCTGGTGCGACGGGCGTCGCTCGAGGACGTGTTCCTGCGCCTCACCGGTCGAAGGCTGATCGAGTGAGGGGCTCCCGCGGCGCACGCCGAGGTGGTGACAGCCGGTGACGGGCGCGCTGCGGGTGCTCGAGGGGCAGCTGGTCGCCTACCGGCGGACCTGGCGCGGCAGTGTGATCACCACGTTCATCAACCCGGTGCTGTTCCTGTCGGCGATGGGCCTGGGCCTCGGCTCGCTGGTGGACCGCGGCGCGCGGCTGGGGTCGCTGTCGTACCTGGCGTTCTACGCGTCGGGGCTGCTGGCGGCACAGGCGATGCAGACCGGCGTCGGCGACGCGGCGTTCCCCGTGATGGCCGGGTTCAAGTGGTCCAAGACGTACCACACCGCGCTGGCCACCCCCATCGCCATCCGCGATCTGGTCTTCGGGCACGCGACCTTCATCCTGCTGCGAGTGACGCTCGCGGCGGTGGCGTTCGCGCTCGTCGCCGCCATCTTCGGCGCCTTCGCCGTGACCGCGGCCCTGACGGCTGTGCCCGTCGTGGTGCTCTGCGGACTCGCCTATGCCCTGCCGGTGATGGCGTTCACCGCATCGCGGGAGCACGAGTCGGCGCTGATCGCCGTGTTTCGCTTCGGGCTGGTCCCCATGTTCCTCCTGTCGGGCACCTTCTTCCCGCTCGATCAGCTGCCGGGCTGGCTGCAGGCGATGGCCACGCTCGTGCCACTGTGGCACGCGATCGAGCTGGTCCGGGCGCTCACGCTCGACGCGGCCTCCGCGTTGCCGTGGGCCGCGCACGTCGGCTACCTCACGCTGTGGCTGGTTGTCGGTGCGCTCCTCGCGCCGCGCATGTTCCGCCGGCGGCTGGTGGCGTGATGCTGACCGGACAGCTCATCGCGGCGGTCACCACCCGGGGCAGCGGCGCGTCGCGCGTCATCGAGCGCGACCTGCTGGTGACCCGCAACAACCTGATGGTCTTCGTGTCCGGTTTCGTCGAGCCGGTGTTCTATCTGTTCGCGATCGACGTTGGCCTCGGCCGTCTGGTGGGTGACGTCACCGGGCCCGACGGCGGGCCGGTCAGCTACGCCGCGTTCGCTGCGCCGGCGCTGCTGGCGGCGTCGGCGATGAACGGGGCGGTGTACGAGTCGACGTTCGGGATCTTCTTCAAGATGCGCTGGGGCAAGCTGTACGACGCGATGCTCGCCACGCCGCTGACACCCACCGATGTCGCGCTGGGCGAGATCGGCTGGTCGCAGCTGCGTGGCCTGGCGTACGCGTGCGCGTTCATGACGGTGATGGTCGTGATGGGCCTGGTCGCCTCACCGTGGGCGGTGCTGGCGATCCCCGCGGCGATCCTGATGGGCTTCGCGTTCGGCGCCGTGGGCATGGCAGTGGCGACGTTCATGCGCAGCTGGGTGGATCTCGACATGGTCAACCTGGCGCTGCTGCCGCTGTTCCTGTTCTCGGCGACGTTCTATCCGCTCGACGTGTATCCGCGGTCGCTGCAGATGCTCACCCAGCTGTCGCCCCTGTACCACGGTGTCGCGCTCATCCGTAGCCTCACGCTCGGCACGATCGGCCCGGGTCTGCTGCTGCACGTGGCGTTCCTGGCG
The DNA here is from genome assembly GCA_019347695.1 of Actinomycetota bacterium. Taxonomy (GTDB): domain Bacteria; phylum Actinomycetota; class Nitriliruptoria; order Euzebyales; family JAHELV01; genus JAHELV01. The sequence goes on from JAHWKT010000027.1 coordinate 4,564, forward strand.
GCGATGGCGGTCGTCGGTGGCATCGTGGCGTCGCGCCGACTACACGAGCAGTTGCTGCCCTGAGCGCCGGTCGCGCCGGGTGGCGGCGGACACGCGGCCTATCATGGCGGCACGGTACCTGCGAGGGAGACGCTCATGTGGTTCGCGCGCAAAAAGACCGAGATGGTCGCACCCGACGAGGCCCTTCAGGGACGTAACCACCCGATCCCGACCGCATCGACCCACGTGGTCACCGGTCAGCCGCTGCACCCTCCCTTTCCCGACGGGACCGAGCATGCGGTCTTCGGCATGGGGTGCTTCTGGGGCGCCGAGCGCCTGTTCTGGCAGACCGACGGGGTCATCACCACCGCCGCAGGCTACGCGGGTGGCTACACACCGAACCCGACGTACGAGGAGGTGTGCTCCGGGAGGACCGGGCACACCGAGGTCGTGCTGGTGGTCTTCGACCCGGCTGCCGTCGACTTCGACGTGCTCCTCAAGGTCTTCTGGGAGAACCACGATCCCACCCAGGCGATGCGGCAGGGCAACGACGTCGGCACCCAGTACCGGTCGGCGATCTACTGGACCACCGACGAACAGCATGCCCGTGCCGAGGCGTCCCTGCTGACCTACCAGCGTGCGTTGACCGCCGCCGGGTTCGGCACCATCACGACCGAGATCGCCGAGGCTGGGCCGTTCTACTACGCCGAGGACTACCACCAGCAGTACCTGCGCAAGCAGCCGTTCGGCTACTGCAACCACGGCTTCTGTCAGGTCGCCTACGACCCGGAGCAGGCACCGACCAGGGTGGAGCTGCCGCAGGACTGACCTACCCCGTCGATCGTTGGGGAGCGGACCCGACGGATACGGTCGGGTGGCTCCCCAACCAGTTCAGTCGACGTCCCACCAGGCCGTGATCACCGGGCGTTCGCCGGGGACACCGAACCGCGCGACCAGCTCGGTGATCTCACCGCGCCGTTCGTCGCCGACCGCCAGGCGCTGGCAGATGAAGGTGATCTGATCCTCGCGGTCGGCACCCGCGAGGCTGTTGGGCCGCTGCCAGCGCTCGTGGGCGGGTGCGAGGCCGAGGTCGTCCAGCACCTCGAGCGCGTCGGCGTCGGTCGGGCCGTCGGGCCGGTCGATGCCGTGCACGTGCCGCCAGTAGGGACGCAGCCACTCGAGCGGGTGGCGGGTGGGGAACTCCAGCACCACCCGGTGGTGCGCATGATCGGTCAGCTGCTGCACGAAGGGCACCAGGTCGGCGACGTTGTAGATGACGTGCAGGCACACGACGACGTCGGCCACCGGCGCCCGCGGCGCCGCAGCCGGCCAGGCGCCCTCGAGCACGTCGACGTCGACGTCGAGGTCCCGCGCGGCCGTGGCGAACGCATCGAGCATCCCACGGCTCTCGTCGGCCCCGATCAGCCGCCCGGCCCGTCCGGCGAGTGGCAGGCTTCCCGCCCCACCACCACAGCCGACGTCGAGGACGCTGCCGCCGGCGGGCAGGCGTTCGACGGCGCGGCGATGGGTCACGGTGGGTGGCTGGCGTCGGGCGTCGGCGGCGAGGTCGCTGAAGCGTCGGACCGAAAACGTGTGTGGGTTGCCTGGTGCCGCGGCGAGGATGTGGTCCGGGATCACCCAGCGGGCCAGGTGGTCACGCCACCGGTCCGCTGCCGCTAGGGTCGTCACGACCGCGACCGGGCGGCGTCGCCCGACCGTCGGGCGCTGCGCCACAGGCCGGCGCCGATCGTGCGCAGACTCGCCGGTGTCAACGCGCCCTTGCCGAACGCGAGGTCGGCGAGCAGATCCGAGGTGGACGGCGATGCCGCGGCCGCCTGCACGAGGTGGTCGAGCGACGATCCGACTCGTGCCAGCCGCGCCAGACAGCGCGTGCTGCGGATGTGGGCACCCAGTTCCGTCTGCACGAGAACACGGTACCCGGCGAGTGCATGGTCGGGCGAACGCGCCGCTGCCTGTGCGGCGAGCCGGCCGCTGAGCAGCGCGTAGTAGATGCCCTCACCCGTGATCGGGTTGACGAGCGCGGCCGCGTCACCGGCGAGCAGGACCCGGTCGCCTCCGAGGTGGACACCGCCGGACGACAGTGGCAGCCGGTGCCCGCGGACCGTGGCCGGGTCGGCGGCAGCGCCGTTGGGGAGCAGGGCCACCATGCGCTCGACGAGTGCCCGTCGCGGCGGCCGACCCAGGCCCGAGAAGACCCCGTAGCCCACGTTGTGGCTGGTGGCATCGATCGGGAACGACCAGGCGTAGGCCAGCCCGTCCACCTGTTCCCACACCAGCAGCATCTCGGCCGGTCCGGCGGGCGCCGGCGCGTACGCACGGATCGCCACGCCGGTGTGTCGTGCGGTGCGCGCCCCGTCGAGCGTGCTGCGGCCCACCACCGAGTTCGCGCCGTCGGTGCCGATCACGGTCGCAGCCCACAGGGGTCCGTCGGTCGTCACCACCCGCACAGCATGATCGTGCAGCTCGACGCCGCGCACGCCGGCGTGCACCCACCGCGACGCCGCGCTGCGCGCGGCGCGTGCCAGACGGTCGTCCAGGATCCGCCGCGGCACCACATAGCCAGCGGCCGGTGGCCGGGCGGCCACCTCCCGCCCGCCGGGGGAGCGCAGGCGGATGCGCTCCACGGGAGCGAACCCGTCGACGGCGTGGGTCGCGCCGAGCCTGGCGAGCTCGGCGACGGCGTCGATGCTGAGCGCATCGCCGCACGCCTTGTCGCGCGGGAACGCCGCACGGTCGACCACCACGATGTCGGCGTCCGGTGCGAGACGGCGCGCCGTGATCGTCGCGGCAGCGCCCGCAGGTCCGGCGCCGACGATCACCAGATCGTGGATCCCCTCGGGCATGGACCCAGGGTGACACCCACGGGGCGACCGCGACGGTCTAGCATGCCGGGCCCGTGACCACCACCGGCGACTCGTGCGCGTTCTGCCGGATCGTCGCCGACGACGACCCGGCGGTGCTCGTGTACCGCGGCGAGCACGTCGTGGGGTTCCTCGACATCCGGCCGGTGTTCCACGGCCACTGCCTGCTCGTGCCGCGCGTCCACCACGAGACTCTCGACGAGCTGCCCACCCACCTTGCCGAGCCGCTGCTCATCGCGACCCAGCTGACGATGCGGGCGCTGGCGGACGCGGTCGGCGCGCAGGGCACGTTCGTCGCGTCCAACAACGTCGTCAGCCAGAGCGTCCCGCACCTGCATCTCCACGTCGTGCCGCGTCGTCCCAAGGACGGGTTGCGCGGGTTCTTCTGGCCGCGCCGCCCCTACCCCGACGATGCGGCGCTGCAGCAGATGCGCGACCGTGTGCGGACCGCCATCGATGCGCTCCGGTAGATCCGACGCTGGGACGGTCGTGATCGGGGTGCCGGCCGAAGCTAGCTGTTTGGCCCGGACGACCCGGGCGGCGTGCGGCGCAGGTGGCGCCACAGCAGTGCGTGTGCGCCGACCCCGACGAGCAGGATCACCGCGGCGGACCAGATGCCGACCGCGAGGCAGATGAGCGCCGCAACCACCGCTCCGGCGACAAGGATCGCGCGCAGCGCGTTGACCTGCTCCATCTGGTGCTCCTCGCCGGGTCGGTCCATGGTAGGTCATGTCCTGTGACCTACCACTGTCGCTACATGAGGCCATGCGGCCCGTCGCGGCGGACGACCCACAGCCATGCCGGTGCGAGCGTTGCCGCGGTAGCGGGGACCTCGGGGTGGTCGCGGATCGCGACGAACAGCAGCGCCAGGGCGGCGGCCAGCAGCAGGAGCAGGGCCCCGGCCCACAACAGGGTCCGACGTAGCTGGCGTCGGTCCTCGTCGGCGTGCGAGGGTGGCGGGGGCAGCGACGACGGATCGTCCTCCGGCTCCGCCTGCGGTGGGCACGGCGGAGGGTCGATGACCAGCGGGCCAGCGGCGACGTCCAGGGCGGCGGCGGCGACGGCCGCGTCGGGTCGCGCCGCCGGATCCTTGACTAGCAGCGCCTCGACGATCGGCTCGAGCCGTCCCAGCGAACGACCCGGGCGGTGCGGCTGGTCGCGGACGGCCTGTGCGGTGGCGAGCGACCCCGACTCGGCGAACGGGGCACACCCCTCGAGGGCGAAGTACAGCGTGGCGCCCAACCCGTACAGATCCGCGCTGGGACCCACCCGTGCGCCCCGAGCCTGCTCCGGCGCCATGTAGGCGGGTGTGCCGAGCACGCTGCCGGCCGCCGTCAACGTCGGGTCGTCACCGAGCAGCGCGATGCCGAAGTCGGTGAGGTACACCCCGGTCTCGGCGACCAGCACGTTGCTCGGCTTGACGTCGCGGTGCACGATGCCGGCGTCGTGCACCGCGACCAGCGTGGTCAGGATCGACCGGCCGATCGCGGCGGCGTGATCGACGTCCAACGGGCCGTGCCGGCGCACCATCCGCAACAGGCTCGGGGCACGGATCAGCTCCATGATCAGGTAGACATCGTCGCCGTCCTCGTGCACGTCGTAGAGCCGTACGACACCGGGCGTGTGCAGCCGTGCAGCGGCCTGCGCCTCACGCATCGCGCGCATCCGGCTGCGGGTGCTACCGGCGGCACCGAGCACGATGTGCTTCACAGCGACCGCGCGTCGCAGCTCGCGATCGTCGGCGTGCCACACCGCCGCCGATCCGCCACGTCCGATCAGCGAGCGCAGCGCGTAGCGGCCAGCGATCAGCTGGGTCTGCGACCGCATGTCCGTCACGTGGGTCACCGCCAACGCCGTCTCGGGGTCGACCGCCGCCGGGCCGCCGCGCATGTGCGACACGTCCAGACGTGTCGCCCCCTGGTGACGGTAGCGTAGCGGAGCGCGCCGCCGGAGGGAACGATACAGATGGCGAGACCACCCAGCATCGCCGTGGTGACCGGCGCGTCGAGCGGCATCGGTGCGGCAGTCAGCAGGCGTCTGGCCGCCGACGGCGTGACCGTGGTGGCCGTGGCACGCCGCGCCGATCGGCTGCGCGCGATGGCGGCTGCGCACCCGCGGATCGTCGCGCACCCCGCCGATGTCACGGATCCATCCGCGCTCGACGCGCTCGTCGAGCGGGTGGGCGACGAGTTCGGCCGCTGCGACGTGCTCATCAACAACGCCGGCGTCCCCGGTGGCGCGTTCTCCGGTCCGGAGCGCATCGAGGGAATGCGCCACACGATGCGGGTCAACTTCGACGCCGCCGCGCACTGCACCGCCGTGTTCCACCAGTTGCTGGCGGCCAGCGCGCCGAGCCAGGTGATCAACGTCGCGTCGGTGTCGGGCAAGCTCGGCATCGGTCCGGCGGACTACGTCGCATCGAAGTTCGCGCTGGTCGGCCTGTCCGAGGCGCTGTCGTTGTCGTGGGCGCCCGAGGGGATCATTGTCACCCAGCTCAATCCCGGCTTCATCGCGACCGAGGGCTTCCCCCAGCGGCAGCTGCTGCGCTCGCCGTTCGCGCGCCTGGTCGGGGTGCCGGAAGATGTCGCCGACGCCGTGGCCGACGTCATCGCCCGTCCGCGCCGGGAACGCACCGTGCCACGCTGGTACCGACCGCTGATCACGCTGCGCCACGTCGCGCCCGGCGTGTTCTGGCGGGTCGCGGCACGCACCCCGCGCGCCCGCGGCACCCGCGACGAACCGTGACCGCAGACATCTTCGCCTGGGGCGTCGCCTCCGGCGATCCCGCCCCCGACGGGGTGACCCTCTGGACACGAGTGTGCCCTACCGCTGCGCTACATGAGGGCGGGACGTGCCCTACCGCTGCGCTACATGAGGGCGGGATACCGTCGTCGCCGACCGCGCCGGGCGTCGTGGACTGGCGGGTCGCGACCGACCCGGCGATGCGCGACGTGGTGGCAGCGGGCAACGCGACGGCCGGCGCCGCGACCGACTGGACCGTCAAGGTGCGGGTGCGGGACCCGGCACTGGCGCCGGCGACCACCTACTGGTACCGCTTCGCCGCGCTCGGGGTCACCAGCGGGATCGGGCGGTGCCGGACGCTGCCGGATCCGGGCGCACCGCTGCCGCGGCTGCGGCTCGGCTACGTGTCGTGCCAGGACTTCACATCGGGTCGGTTCCACGCGCTCGCCGCGCTCGCCGACGCCGACGTCGACTACGTGATCCACCTTGGCGACTACATCTACGAGACCGTCAGCGACCCGCAGTTCCAGCGACGGGGCCCGTCGGACCGCCAGCTGCGCCTGCCGGGTGGCGGCCTCCGGGCGGAGACCCTCGAGGACTACCGCTGGCTGTACCGGCGGTACCGGCGGGATCCCGACCTGCAACGGCTGCACGCACGGCACACGGTCATCGCCATCTGGGACGACCACGAGTTCGCCAACGACGGGTATGGCGTGCACGACATCGACACGCTCGACGAGCAGGCCAACGCCGACCCGCAGCGTCGCAGCGCCGCATCGCAGGCCTGGACCGAGTACCTGCCCGCCGACGTGCCGTTCGATCCCGCGTTGCCGCCGCTCGAGCAGATCCGCATCCACCGGCGCTTCGTGTTCGGCAACCTCGCCGAGCTGGTGCTGACCGACGAGCGCCTGTACCGCGACGGCCCACCGTGCGGGCTGGAGCGCGCCCAGCGGTACGCGACCCGCGGCTGCGCCGCGCAGGCGGACCGCGACCGCACAATGTTGGGCGTCCCGCAGCGGCAGTGGCTCGTCGACCGGCTGACCACATCGTCGCGGCGCTGGAAACTGTGGGGCAACGAGACGATGGTCATGCCGCTGCGGCTGCCCGGCTGGCTGGCCAAGCGGCTGCACCCGCACGCCGGCGACGTGCCGATGCTGTCGGACGTGTGGGTCAGCCTCGACCAGTGGGACGGCTTCCAGGCGGAGCGCGCCATGCTCACCGATGCACTGGTCGACGTCGACGGCCTGGTGGTGCTGACCGGCGACCTGCACTCGTTCATCGCCGGCACCCTGCGCACCGATGACGGCCACGCCGTGGCGACCTGTCTGATGACCGGCTCGGTCACCTCGGCGAACCTGGTCGAGATGATCGCCGGGCGCACGCTGCCGAGCCTGCCGTTGCCGCTGACGCGGCTGGTCGCGTCGGCGAACCCGCAGCTGGATTTCGTCAACTCCAGCGCCCACGGCTTCACCCTGCTCGACATCGACCATGACCGGCTGCGATGCGAGATGATCGCCGTCAGCGGCGTGCGCGCGCCGTTCCACTTCCGGTGGCGGCTGCACACCATCGAGCTGCCGGCGCCGGCAGTGTGACCGTCGCGGTTCCTCGACTTTCCGCTCCGAAGTTGGCATCGTGCGTCCATGGCAACAGCGATCACCGGCGCCGCCGGGCGGGACGTGGCGGCGCTGCCGAAGGTTCATCTGCATCTGCACCTGATCGGCTCGATGCGTCCACGCACGCTCGCCGACCTCGCGCGACGCAACGGCGAACGGTTGCCGGCCGAGCTGTCTGCACTGACGTGTCGTGTCGGATCGCTGCCGACCACCTACCACGGGGTGACGCCGACCGAGGCCGACGTCCGTGGGTTCGCCCGCTTCGACGCGTTCTACGTCGCGGCCAAGCGCCAGGTGCGCAGCCTCGCCGATCTGGCGCGGCTGGTGCACGAGCTGGCGGTCGACGAGGCGGCTGCGGGATCACGGTGGGTCGAGGTGACGGCGAACCCCAGCCTGTACCACGGCCGTCTCGGTCCGGACGAGGGTGTGCTCGAAGCGCTGCTCGACGCCGGTCGGTGCGCGCAGGCCGACACGGGCGTGGGCGTCGGGTGGGTGGTCAGTGCCGATCGCCGGTTCCCGGACGCGGCGCCCGCGCTGGCGAAGTTGGCGGTCCGCTACGCCTGTGACGGCGTCGTGGGCTTCGGACTGGCCAACGACGAGGCGGCGAACCCGGCCGCGGCGTTCGGTCCGGCGTTCGACATCGCCCACGATGGCGGTCTGCTGGCAGTCCCGCACGCCGGTGAGCTCACCGACGCGGCCGACATCATGGGCGCGATCGGGCGCCTCGGCGCGCACCGCATCGGCCACGGCATCCGCGCCATCACCGATCCGCGGGTCGTCGACCGGCTCGTCGCCGAGCAGGTGTGCCTCGAGGTATGCCCCGCGTCGAACGTGGCGCTCGGCGCCATCGATCACCTTGCGGACCATCCGCTGCCCCGCCTGCGCGCGGAGGGGTGCACGGTCACCCTCGCCGCTGACGACCCGTTGCTGTTCGGCTCCGGCCTGGCCGATCAGTACGTGATCGCGCGGCGGGTGTTCGGGTTCGACGACGCCGAGCTGGCCGAGCTGACCCGCTGCGGGATCCACGCGGCGGGGTGCCCACCACAGCTGCGCGACGAGCTGCTGGCTGACGTCGACGCATGGCTGGCCGACGAGCCGGCGGGTGCCGCCGCCTGAGCGCTCCAGCGACCACTACGCGTCCAGCAGCAGCCTGGCGGCGGTGAAGACGTCGTCGAGCATCGGCGGGGTGAGCCGGCCGGTGAACGTGTTCTGCTGGCTGGGGTGGTAGCTGCCGAGCATGGTGTAGCCGTTCACGGCCGCCCGTGCCTTGTGCGTGAACCGTGGTCGTGGTCGCACCGGACCCAACGTGTCGCACAGCGCGGTCCAGGCGACGCCGCCGAGGGCGACGACCAGCCGGGCGGGAAGCGCGGCGAGCTCGCGGTGGAGCCACGGCATGCAGCGTCGCCGCTCGTCGGCGGTCGGGCGGTTCGCCGGCGGCGCGCACCGCACGGCGGCGGTGATCCAGCAGTCGCGCAGCGCCAGGCCGTCGTCGCGATGACGCGACCGTGGTTGCGACGCGAAGCCGGTGCGGTGCAGGCTCGCGAGCAGGAAGTCGCCCGAGCGGTCGCCCGTGAACATGCGGCCGGTCCGATTCGCGCCGTGCGCTGCCGGGGCCAGCCCCACGATGACCAGCCGGGCGGCGGGATCGCCGAACCCGGGCACCGGCCGCGCCCAGTAGCGCCAGTCGCGGTAGGCGGCACGCTTCTCGCGACCGACCTGTTCACGCCAGGCAACCAGTCGCGGGCACGCGCGGCACCGGACCACCTCGGTGGTCAATGCCGCAAGTGCGTCGCGCGGGTCGCGACCCTCAGCCATGCCACTTCCGTTTCGAGCGCGCCGACCGGCGCCACACGCCGGCCGTCGCGGGGAGCCTACCGGTCGCTCGGCGCCATCGGGCCTGACCGCGCGTCGGGATCCGCATCCGTCAGGTCGCCCCGAGGGACTCCCAGATGCGCTGACGGAGCAGCAGCTCGAAGCCGACCCACTCCTGCGCGAGCCGCAGGCCGCCGACGAGCAGCTGCATCGCCGTGCCGCGCAGTGGGGGTGGGAGCCAGCCCGCGAGGCCGCGCGCCCGCTCGGCCGGCAGTGGGCGGGTGGGCGCCGGCATGCCGTGCGCGAGCAGCAACGAGAACAGCGCCGTCGCCGGCTCGACGGGTGGCAGGCCGGACGCGGCCGCGTGCCGGTCGGCGCGCTGGGCGGTCTCGAGATCGCCGACGTCGAGGTCGCCGTAGTACAGGATCCGATCGATGCTGCGGTCGAGTGTCCGGGAGAATGGCACGGACGACGCGAAGTAGCTGCCGGCACCGTGCGCGACGACCCCCACCTGCGTCCACGGCGCTTCGACCAGCACCCGCCGCATGCTCGCGAAGGTCTCATGGCTGGAGACGACGAGCAGCGTCGTGGACGGTCCCACGGGGCTCCACACGAACGGTGGCGGCACCGGTGCGCAGCACAGCAGCTCCCAGGACAGACGGTCGCGGCCGAACACCTCGGTGCGGGCGAGCTCGTGCAGCCGGTCTTCGAACCCCGCGCCGAACAGCTGGAGCGACCGCTCGCGCGGCGGGACGATCAACGCCGTTGCCGCATCATCGGTCAGCCACTGGTTGATGCGCAGCAGGTCGGCCAGCTGGCTCTGCGTGAGCTCCATCCGCGCCGCCCACTCCAGTTCCGGACACCACGCCTCGGTCCGCGAGATCCCCAGTCGCCTGGCCCGTTCCGATGCCGCAAGCAGCTCCACGGAGCGTGGCAGCGGTGGATCGCGTCGGTCGTAGGCATTGTGGCCGTCGGGGAGCGCCAACCAGTTCGCGGTCGCGAGCTCGTCGAGGGTGCGACGGAGCACATGCCGTCGGTCGGCGGCGCCCACCAGCTCGGGTGCGACGCCGACGAGGCAGCTCCACACCTCCGCGAGCTGGATGTGATCGCGTTCGAGCGACAGCAGACAACGCCGCAGACGCCATGCGAGCGGGCTGAGCTCGCTCACCGTGCGCCGAACGGCGAGGTGCGGGTGCCGGCACACCTGCGCGTCGGAGTCGCATCGACCATGGCAGATGCAGCGTAGCGATCCGTGTCAACCGGCGACCACGACGGGTGGGCCGGCTGGTCGGTCGTCACGATCCGCCGCGCCGCGCCGCGGCACCCGGCCCGCCGGGACGCGACGCTGCGGCGCTACGGAGCTGCGGCCGCCGTCGACTCGATGGCCGGATGCAGATCGGCGTCCGGTGGCATCCACGCGTCGGCATCGGCCGGGACCTGTGTCCCGGACCGCAGGTCGCGCACGCTGTCGGTGTCGTCGTCGCCGCGTGCCGGGAACCACACGAACGGGATGCCACGACGGTCGGCGTGGCGGATCTGCTTGCCGAACCGCAGGGGCTCGTGGAAGACCTCGGCCGCGATCCCGCGGGTGCGCAGCCGTCGGGCGATCGCGGCCGACCGCCCCCGGCCGCCCTCGTCGACGAGCGCGACCAGCACACAGGTCGGCGTGGCCCTGCTCGCTCGCAGCTGCCCGCCGCCGAGGAACCGTCCCAGCAGCCGCGACACGCCCACGGAGATGCCGACGCCCGGCAGCGGATGGCCACCGCCGGATGCGAGGTCGTCGTACCGTCCGCCCGAGCAGATGGAACCGAGGTCGGAGTGACCCGCGATCGTCGACTCGAAAACCGTTCCGGTGTAGTAGTCAAGCCCACGCGCGATGTGCAGGTCGGCGACGACCGCCCCACGCGGAAGGCTCGCGCTCGCGGCGACGACGGTCGTCAGCTCGTCGAGTCCACGCGTCAGCAGGTCGTCGCTGACACCGAGCGCGGTGACGGCATCGACGAAGTCGAGGTCGGGGCTGCGGATCTCGGCGAGCGCCAGCCAGCGGTCGGCTTCACCGTCCGTCGTGCCGACCTCGCCGCACAGCAGCTCTCGCACCCCGTCGGCGCCGATCTTGTCGAGCTTGTCCAGCGCACGGATGATCCCGGTGGTGTCGTCGCGGCCGAGCCCGCGGCCGAACCCGTCGAGCACCTTGCGGTTGCTGACGAGCACCGTGGCCGTCGGCACGGGTAGTGCGGCCAGCAGCTCGTGCATGATCGCTGGCATCTCGGCATCGAAGTGCAGGGACAGCTCGCCGTCTCCGACCACGTCCAGGTCGGCCTGGTAGAACTCGCGGTAGCGTCCGTCCTGCGGACGCTCGCCACGCCAGACCTTCTGGATCTGGTACCGCTTGAAGGGGAACCGCAGCCTGCCGCGGAACTCCTGCACGTAGCGGGCGAGCGGTACCGTCAGGTCGAAGTGCAGCCCGAGGTCGGCCGTCGCGCCCTCGTCCTGGAGCCGTCCGACGGTGTAGATCTCCTTCGAGGTCTCGCCCTGGTGGACCAGGTGCTCGAGCGGCTCCACGGCACGGGTCTCCAGCGGCACGAAGCCGTACAGCTCCGCCAGCCGACGGATGCGGTCGAGCAGCATCTGCTCGACGATGCGTTGCTCGGGCAGCCACTCGGGAAAGCCCGACAACGGCGTGATCTGCGCTCTCTGCGACACTGCGACGGGTCCTCCCGGGGACACCGGCGCGCCGGATCGGCGCGCGGAATGGTCGCCCGCAGGGTAGCAGCGGGGCGCGTGGACCTGGCCCCGGGTGGGCGCACGGCAGGGGACACGGCGCAGCGGTGTGACACGATCACCAATTGCCCTGGCGGTGTCTTCGTGCGTAGCATCCGGCCATGTTCGAGATCAGCCCCTCGGCGGGGTACACACAGACCTTGCGTTGTGAGCTCCGGCAGGAACCGGGGACGCTCGGACGCCTGACGTCGGCGATCGGCGAGGCCGGGGGTGACCTCGAGGCGCTGGAGATCGTCGGTCACCGCAAGGGCACCGTGATCCGCGACATCAGCGTGATGGCCCGTGACGATGACCACGCCAGAAAGATCGCCGACGCCGCGCGGGCGGTTGACGGTGTCGAGGTCGTGGGCGTCACCGACCGGATCTTCGAGCAGCATCTGGGCGGCAAGCTCAGTGTGCGCAGCAGCATCCACGTTCGGACGCGCAACGATCTGTCGATGGCGTACACGCCCGGAGTCGGCCGGGTGTCGCGAGCGATCGCCGACGACGTCGATCAGGTGTGGGACTTCACGATGCGCGCCAACACCGTCGCGGTGCTGACCGACGGGACCGCGGTGCTCGGGCTGGGCGACATCGGCCCCGAGGCGGCGCTACCGGTCATGGAGGGCAAGGCGGTGCTGTTCAAGGAGTTCGCCGACATCGATGCCTTCCCGGTGTGCGTGAACGTCCGCAGCGCCGACGAGCTGATCGCTGTCGGCAAGGCCATCGCGCCGACCTTCGGCGGGATCAACCTGGAGGACATCTCGTCGCCGCGGTGCTTCGAGGTCGAGAACGCCCTCAAGGAGGCACTGGACATCCCGGTGTTCCATGACGACCAGCACGGCACCGCCGTGGTGGTGCTGGCGGCGCTGACGAACGCGGCCCGCTGTGTCGGCAAGTCGCTCGATCAGCTGCGGATCGTGATGCTCGGCATGGGCGCCGCGGGCGTCGCGTGCGTCAAGCTGTTGAACCATGCCAATGTGGACGACATCATCGGCTGCGACCGTGGCGGTATCGTCCACTCCGGGCGTGACGACCTCGACGACGTCAAGCGCTCGATCGCCGAGCAGACCAACCAGGATCATCGTACGGGCGACGCGTTCGATGCCTTCCGTGATGCCGACGTGTTCATCGGCCTGTCCGGCCCGAACACCGTCGAACCCGACTGGGTCGCCACGATGGCCGACGACGCGATCGTGTTCGCGCTGGCCAACCCCGTGCCCGAGATCATGCCGGAGCAGCTGCCGGACAACGTCGGCGTGATCGCGACCGGCCGCAGCGACTACCCCAACCAGATCAACAACGTGCTGGTGTTCCCTGGGATCTTCCGCGGCCTGCTCGACGCACGGGCGACCAACGTCGACCTGGACACCGAGCAGGCGGCGGCTCGTGCGCTCGCCGAGATCGTCACCGACGACGAGCTCCATGCTGAGTACATCATCCCCTCGCCGTTCGACGAGCGGGTCGTTCCGGCCGTCGCCGAGGCCGTCCGTCTGCAGGTCGAGCAGGCCGGCACCGCGCGCGCCGACGGCACGGAGTAGACGCCGCCGACGACACACCAGCGGCCTCGAGCCGAGCAGCCCTATTGGCGCGACCTCTCAGCCGGAGCTGAAGCTGACGCCCAGCACGGGCCCGGCCAGGGCCGCCATCAGCAGGGTGATCAGCACGAGCCCGATGAAGTTGAGGATCACCCCGATCCGGGCCATCTGCTGGATGGTGATGTGCCCGGAGCCGAACACGATCGCATTCGGCGGCGTGGCGACCGGCAGCATGAACGCGCAGGTGGCGGCCAGCGCCGCGGGCACGACGAGCACCATCGGACCGTAGCCGAGACCGGTGGCGACACCGCCCAGGATGGGCACGACCGCCGCGGTGGTCGCGGTGTTCGATGTCAGCTCGGTCAGTAAGATGACGATCGCCACCACGAAGAGGATCAGCACGATCGTCGGGAGGCCACCCAGCGCCTCGACCTGACGGCCGATGAACGTATCGACGCCGTTCTCGCCGACCGCGGCGGCCAGTGACAGTCCGCCACCGAACAGCAGCAGGATGCCCCACGGCAGCTGTCTGGCGGTCTCCCAGTCCAGCGCGAAGACCCCGTGCTCGCGATCGATCGGCCAGGCGAACAGCAGGATCGCCGCGCCGATGCCGATGGCCGCATCGTCGATGCCTTCCAGCGTGGTGCCCGCGAAGATGTCCTGCAGGAACAACGACCGGCTGATCCACAGCAGCGCCGTCACGATGAAGACGCCGAGCACGACCTTCTCGCCCCGACTCATCGGCCCCATGTCCGCGATCTCGTCGGCGATCAGCTCACGGCCGCCCGGGATCTCGTCCATCTGCGGCGGATACATGAACCGGGTGATGACGATCCACGCGATGACGAGGAACACCGCGGCCAGCGGCAGGCCGAAGATGAACCACTGTCCGAAGCCGATGCTGATGTCGTGGTTCTCCTGGAGGTAGGCGATGAGGAAGGTGTTGGGTGGTGTGCCGATGATCGTGGCGAGCGACCCGATGCTGGCGGCGTAGGCGATGCCCAGCATCAGGCCGGTCGCGAAGTTGGGCGCGCCGGCGCCGGTGAGCTCTCCCTCGTCGGTGTCCTGGCCTTCCACCCGCTCGAACACGAGCGTGAGCACGGCGAGGCCGATCGGCAGCATCATGACGGTGGTGGCCGTGTTGGACACCCACATGCTCAGCCCGGCGGACGCGATCATGAAGCCGCCGATCATCCGTACCGGCGTCGTCCCGACGGCACGGATGGTCTGCAGGGCGATGCGGCGGTGCAGCCCCCAGCGTTGCATCGCCAGCGCCAGCAGGAACCCACCCATGAACAGGAAGATCAGGTCGTTGGCGTAGGGCGCCGCGGCGTCCTCCATCGACAGCACGCCCGTGATCGGGAACAGCGCCAACGGCAGCAGCGCGGTCGCCGGCAGCGGCAGCGCCTCGGTGACCCACCACACCGCCATGAGGATGCCGATCGCGACGGTCGCCCGACCGCCGAGCGACAGGCCACCGTCTCCGGTCGGCAGGATGAAGAACAGCAGGATCGCGAGCACTGGTCCGAGGAACCGGCCGATCCATGCCCGCCGGCTGACGCGCTCGGGCTCGATCCGCTCACCCATCTGCGGGACGTCGGTGAGCTGGTCGTCGCTGACCTGCACGTCGGTGTTCTGATCGTCGCGTGCCATGGCTGCTCCACCGTTCGCGTGAAGGTCGCGAACCAGCCGGTACACCCCTTCTTGGACGTCCCGATGGTCCACGACCGCGCCATTTGTCAAGCCGTACCCTACGCCAGGCGCAACGACGGCGGCAACAGGAGATGGGATGGAAGCGATCCGTGTCGAACAGACCGGCGGACCCGACGTGCTCGAGCTGGCCGACGTCGACGACCCGACGCCCGGCGACGGCCAGGTGCTGATCCGCGTGGCGGCGGCAGGGCTCAACTTCATCGACGTCTACCACCGCAGCGGCCGGTACCCGCTCGAGCTGCCGACCGGCATCGGACTGGAGGGCGCCGGGGTGGTCGTCGATGTCGGACCGGGCGTGGACGGGGTGGAAGCGGGCGACCGTGTCGCGTGGAGCGGGACGATGGGGTCGTACGCACAGCTGGTGGCGGCGCCGGTCGACCGCGTGGTCGCGGTTCCCGACGGCGTCGAGCTGCGGGTCGCCGCGGCCGTGATGCTGCAGGGCATGACCGCCCACTACCTGGCGCGCAGCACATTCCCGCTCGCCGACGGGCACACGGCCCTGGTCCACGCCGGCGCCGGCGGAGTGGGACAGCTGCTGATCCAGCTGGCCAAGCTGGCGGGCGCCCGCGTGATCACGACGGTGTCGACCGAGGAGAAGGCCGAGCTCGCGCGGGATGCCGGAGCCGACGAGGTCATCCGCTACACCGAGGTCGACTTCGCCGACGAGACCATGCGCCTCGCCCCCGACGGCGTCGACGTCGTGTACGAGTCGGTCGGCAAGGACACGTTCGACCGCAGCCTGTCGTGCCTGGCGACCCGGGGCCACCTGGTGCTGTACGGACAGTCCAGTGGCGCGGTGGATCCGCTCGATCCGCAGCGGCTGGCGGCGGGCGGGTCGCTGTACCTGACCCGCCCGACGCTGTTCGACTACGTCGCCACGGTCGACGAGTTGCGGGCGCGCGCCACCGAGCTGTTCGAGCTGATCGCCGACGACCGCCTGGCGGTGCGCATCGACCGGGAGCTGCCGCTCGCCGATGCCGCCGACGCACACCGCTACATCGAGGGGCGCGGTACCCGCGGCAAGGTGCTGCTGCTTCCTTGAGCCGGGACCTGGGTAGCCTGCGGGCGCAGATCGAAAGAGGAGCAGCACCGTGGGCTATGAGCAGACGTTCCGTCGCAGCGTGGAGGACCCGGAGGGCTTCTGGCGGGAGGCCGCGGAGCTGATCAGCTGGGACGCCTTCCCGGAGACGATCCTCGACACGACCGATCCGAACCATCCACGCTGGTTCGCGGACGGCACGCTCAACACCTGCTTCAACGCGGTCGACCGGCACGTCGAGCACAGGGGTGACCAGCCCGCGCTCGTGCATGACTCACCGGTCACCGATAGCGTCACCACGCTGACCTACCGCGAGCTGCGTGACGAGGTCGCCCATGCGGCCGGCGGGCTGCGCTCGCTCGGCGTCGAACAGGGCGACCGAGTCATCATCTACATGCCCATGGTGCCCGAGGCCGCGATCGCGATGCTGGCCTGCGCCAGGATCGGCGCCGTGCACTCGGTGGTCTTCGGTGGGTTCGCGCCCCGGGAGCTCGCGGTCCGCATCGACGACGCCAAGCCGAAGGTCCTCATCGCGGGATCGTGCGGCATCGAGCCGTCGCGCATCGTCGAGTACCTGCCGATCGTCGACAAGGCCCTGGACCAGGCGGAGCACACGGTCGACACCTGCGTGGTGCTCCAGCGTGACGCCCACCCCGGCGAGCTCGTCGAGGGCAGGGACGTGTCGTGGGCGGCGCTCATGGCCGACGCCGAGCCGGTCGACTGCGTGCCGGTGGCCGGCGATTATCCGCTGTACATCCTGTACACGTCGGGGACCACGGGGACGCCCAAGGGCGTGCTGCGCGACAACGGCGGCCATGCGGTGGCGCTGCGCTGGAGCATGCCGAACCTGTACGACACGCATCCCGGCGAGGTCTTCTGGGCGGCCTCAGACGTGGGCTGGGTGGTCGGTCACTCCTACATCGTGTACGCGCCGCTGCTGACCGGCTGCACGACCGTCATGTACGAGGGCAAGCCGGTCGGCACGCCCGACGCCGGCGCGTTCTGGCGGGTGATCGACGACCACGACGTCGCCACGCTGTTCACCGCACCGACCGCCTTCCGTGCCATCAAGAAGGAGGACGCCGACGGCGAGCACCTGGCCGAGCACGACCTGTCGAGCTTCCGCGTGCTGTACCTCGCGGGGGAGCGCACCGATCCCGACACCTACGACTGGGCGACCGACCTCCTGGCCCGCCCCGTCATCGACCACTGGTGGCAGACCGAGACCGGCTGGCCCATCGTGTGCAACCCGCTGGGGATCGAGCAGCTCGAGATCAAGCCGGGCTCGGCCGCGGTGCCGGTGCCGGGCTGGCAGGTCGACGTCCTCGACGAGCACGGGCAGCAGCGCCCGACCGGCGAGAACGGCGCCATCGCGATCCGCCTGCCACTGCCGCCCGGGGCGCTGCTCACGGTCTACGGCGATGACGAGCGATACCTCGACGAGTACCTGTCGACCTACGACGGCTACTACCTCACGGGCGACGGCGGGTACATCGACGAAGACGGCTACGTGTTCATCATGGGTCGCACCGACGACGTGATCAACGTCGCCGGGCACCGCCTGTCAACGGGCGCGATGGAGGAGGTCGTCGCGGCGCACGACGCCGTCGCGGAGTGTGCGGTGATCGGCGTCGCCGACGACATGAAGGGCCAGATCCCCGTCGGGTTCGTGGTGCTCAAATCGGGCACCGACGTCGACGACGGACAGCTGCGCCGTGAACTGGTGCAGATGGTGCGCGACGAGGTCGGTCCGGTCGCGGCGTTCAAGGACGTCCGGGTGGTGAGCAAGCTGCCGAAGACCCGCTCGGGCAAGATCCTGCGACGCACCATGCGCAGGATCGCCGACGGCGAGGAGTACACCACGCCGTCGACGATCGAGGATGCGACCGCGCTCGACGTGATCAGTGACGCCATCGCGAGCAGGTGATCCCGGGTCGCCGCGTCGGTGTCTACCGGTAGGTCGGGCGTCGTGCGCGCGACATGGAGAATGTGCGAGGATGCCTGTGAGTGATCGTGCGATCGCAGTTCACGACGGGGCGGAGACGCCGTGAAGTTGAGTAGCGCAGCAGGCACCCACGTGGGGCTGATCCGTCCGCAGAACGAGGACAGCTACCTGTGCGAGCACCCGCTGTACGTCGTGGCCGACGGCCTTGGCGGTCACGCAGCGGGCGAGGTGGCCTCGGCGTTGGTGGTCGAGCGGCTCGGCGAGGTGCGCATCGACGACGGGACGTCGCCCGATGACGCCCAGCGGCAGCTGGCCGAGGCCGTCCGTGACGCCAACCGGCGGATCCACCAGTCGGCGATCGACGATCCCGAGCACGCGGGCATGGGCACGACAGTCACCGCGGCGCTCGCGGTCGGCGACACGCTGTGCCTCGCCCACGTCGGCGACAGCCGTGCGTATCTGCTGCGCGATGGTGAGCTGTCGCTGATCACCGAGGATCACACGCCGGTGCAGCGGGCGGTCCGCGCGGGCGTGATCTCCGCCGAGGAGGCCCTGCACCATCCCAGCCGTCACGTGCTCGCCCAGGCGGTGGGGCTCGACATCGACGTCGAGGTCGACACCCCGACCGTCGAGCTGGCCTTTGGCGACCGGATCGTGCTGTGCACCGACGGGATGACCGATCCGATCCCCGACGCGGACATTCCCGGGCTCGTCGCCGATCTCGAGTCGCCACGCGAGGTCGTCGACACGCTCATCACGGCAGCGCTGCAACGTGGTGGTCCCGACAACGTGACCATCGTCGCGCTCGACGTCGAATGAGCAGGCGCGGGCGCCGTTCACTCGTCGAACGCGCTGCCGCGCTCGGAGTGACCGACCAGCGGGTGCTCGACGCACTGCGCGACACCCCACGGGTGGCGTTCGTCCCGCCGGCGGCACGGTTGGTCGCCGACCGGGATGCGCCGATCCCCATCGGGCACGGGCAGACCACCTCGCAGCCCAGCCTGATCGCCCACATCGTGGCCGCGCTGGGGCTACGTCCGACCGACCGGGTGCTCGAGGTCGGCACAGGCCTGGGATACCAGACCGCGCTGCTCGCCCAGGTGGCGGGCACCGTGTACAGCATCGACCGGTTCGCCGATCTGGTCGCGACCGCGGGCGGCAACCTCGCCGCCCAGCACATCCGCAACGTGGAGCTCACCGTGGGGGACGGCACCGAAGGGTGGCCCGAGCACGCGCCGTTCGACGCCATCGTCGTGTCCGCCGCGTTTCACGAGGTCCCACCGCCGCTCGTCGACCAGCTCGCCGACGGCGGCCGCCTCGTGCAGCCACTCGGCGGAGATCGCGGCGACGACCTGCTGCTGTTCCGCAAGGAGAGCGGCGAGCTCGTGGTCGACCGGCACCTCGGCGCTGCGCGGTTCGTCCCGCTGCGCGGCCATCATGGTCTGACCGACGACGGGTGAGCCCACGGCAGCTGGGCGGCCCCGACAGGCGCGGGTCCGCCCCGCGCTGGCGTGCCCGGCGCCGACGGCGGGCGAGCCTTACGCGGCGACGGCGAGTGGCACGACCCGCTCGCGACGGTTCGCGCCGACTGGAACCATTGTTGCGCAAGATTGGACTCGACGTATGGGCCATTTGCCCTAGAGTGGCCCAATGCCGTCGGATCCTGCCCGGACCGGTCGATGACCCCAGAGACCATCGTGCCAATGCTGGGCGACTGGACCAACAATGGCCGCGCCCTCAACGAGGCGCTCGCCGATGCGCTGGCGGTGGCGATCGAGCGCGGAGAACTGGAGCCCGGTGCGCTGCTGCCGGCCGAGCGCCGCCTGGCCGCCGCCCTGGACGTGAGCCGCGGCACGGTGGTCGCAGCCTACGCCCGGCTGCGGGACCGTCAGCTGGTCGTCACCGAACACGGCAGCGGCACGCGCATCGGCGCCGGTGGCCGTGCCAGCCGCACCGCTGCCGCGCCATTCGTCAACCTGATGCAGCAACCGGACGGCAACGTGCTCGCGTTCCGCAGCGCCGACTGGACCGGGGACCGGGGGCTGCCCGAGGACATCGTCGACGCCGCACGACCGCTGCTGTCGACGCTGGGCGCCACCGCCGGCTACTTCCCGACCGGCATCGCGCCGCTGCGACAGGGGATCGCCCGGTGGTTCGACGAGCTGGGCCTGCCCACCGCCCCCGAGCAGGTGATGGTGACGACCGGCGCACAGCAGGCCATCGCGCTCGTGATCGACCTGCTGGTGTCCGCCGGCACGCCGGTGGTCGTCGAGCAGCTGAGCTACCCGGGAGCGCTCGACGCCCTGCGCGCCGCGGGCGCGAACGTCCACGGCGCACCCATGACGCCGCTGGGTGTTGACGTGCCTGCCCTGGAACGTACGGTCGAGCGGCACCGCCCGGCACTGGTGTACCTGACGCCAGCCGTCAACAACCCGACCGGCCTCGTCGTGCCGCGCCTGGCACGTCGCAGGATCGCCGAGCTGATGGACCGCTGCGACGGCGTGCTGCTCGAGGATCTGTCGCTCGCCGAGACCCAGCTCGAGGGCCCGCTCGCGCCGCCGATCGCCAGCTTCGCAAGCCCGTCGGCACAGCGGCGCATGATCGTCGTCGGATCGCTGAGCAAGATCGCCTGGTCGGGGCTGCGGATCGGCTGGGTGCGCGCGCCGGTGCAGCTGGTCGGTCGGCTCACCCGCCACAAGCTGCTCGCCGACCTCGGCGGCTCCGTGCCCAGCCAGGCGATCGCGGTAGGGGCACTCGCCCGATCCCGCGAGTTGCGTGCCCAGCGGGTCGCCGGCATCCGCACACGCCTCGACGTGCTCACCAGCGAGCTGGCGGTGTCGATCCCGGAGTGGTCGTGGACCACGCCGGCCGGTGGGCTGTGCCTGTGGGTCCACATCGGCGGTGACTCCAGCGTGCGCTTCGTGCCGGTTGCGCTGCGCCACGGCATCGCGGTCGCACCCGGGGCGGTCAACGCGGCGGACGGTGGCGCGATCGACCACATCCGGCTGCCGCTGGGACACCCACCGGACGTGCTGCGGGAGGCCGTCCGCCGGCTCTCGGCCGCCTGGCACGACGAACGCGGCGACTTCCGGGCCTGCGGCACCGAGCACGTCATCGTGTAGACGCGTGGCAGCAGCGGCGCGCTACGTTGGCCGCCATGCCAGTGTTGGTGACCGGTGCCGAGCGCGGGCTCGGGGCACGTGTGCTCGCACAGCTGCGCGCATCCGGTGGCGAGGTCCGCGCCTACCTCGACGCCGCGGTCGTCGGCGACGCCGCCGCCGCCACGCTGCGGTCGCAGGGTTGCAAGGTGGCGATCGGTGAGCTCGACGATGAGGGCCATCTCGAGGCGGCCCTGGCCCAGGTGCACACCGTCGCACACTGCTGGGGCGGACCGCTACACGATCTCGACGAGCAGCTGACCGTCGCGGGCACCCTCGCCAGTGCGCTGCTCGGCGCGGGCGTGCGGCGACTGGTCTGGGTCCGTGAGCTGGCGGACGATGACGCCAACCCCTACCTGGCGCTGCTCGCCGAGATCGGCGAGCTGTTCGAGGAGCTGCCGGTCGAGACGGTCATGCTCGCCACGACGCTGCGCCATGGCGCGGACGATCCGCTGACCTCCCGCCTGGCGGCGGGCTGGCTGTCGGGCAGCGGCGTCGATGCGCTGGCCGCGCACGCGCCGATCGACCTCGACGACGTGGCCCGCGCGGTCGTCGTCGCCGACCGGCAGCGTGGGACGGCGGGGGAGCTGCACCTACGGCTGGGCCTGCGCGGCCCGGAGGAGATGCCGCTGCGCACCTTCCTGCGCAGGATCGGCGCGCCCGAGCTCACCGCGACGCCCCGCCCTGACCGCCCGCCGCCGTGGCTGGTCGACTGGCTGTCCCACCCGACCGGCACGGCCGGGGCCAGCCTGGTGTCCACCATGGCCGAGGGCGCGAGCCCCGTGCCGCCTCCCACATGACACCCGGTGGCACGAGCTGTCGACGGAGCGGGTGCGCGGGCGCGCCGGACGGGTACAGCGATACGCGGCGGCGATGCGCGCTGCCAATGAGGAACAGGTGACCAGATGGGTGACAGCGAGCAGTTCTACTGGTGTCGCAAGCACGAACGGGTCGAGCGCGGCGGTGAGACCTGTCCAGAACGGCAGCTGCTCGGTCCCTACCCGTCGGCCGGCGCCGCCCGGAACTGGAAGCAGCAGCACGAGGCTCGCGAGGAGCGCTGGGACGCGCAGGACGAAGCATGGGAGGGCGAGTGAACGCCGAGCAGTCCGACGGACGGATCGGCGACCACGTGCGGCTGTCGACCGATGAGCACGGCGTGGCGACGCTGCATCTCGACCGTCCACCGGTCAACGCCCTGAACTTCCAGGTGTGGAGGGAGCTGCACGACGCGGCCACCGAGCTCGCTACCGACCCGTCGGTGCGCGCCGTGGTCGTGTGGGGCGGCCCGCGGGTGTTCGCGGCCGGCGCGGACATCAAGGCGCTGCGCGCCGAGTCGTACCAGAGCTTCTCTGCCGTCAGCGCGGGGCTGCAGGAGGCGTTGCGTACGCTCGCCAGGCTGCCGCAGATCGTCATCGCCGCGATCACCGGCTATGCGCTGGGCGGCGGATGCGAGCTGGCGCTGAGCGCCGACTTCCGCTTCGCGGCGGACGACGCCAAGCTCGGTCAGCCGGAGATCCTGCTCGGTGTCATCCCCGGCGCGGGTGGTACCCAGCGGCTGCTGCGGCTGGTCGGCATGCAGCGGGCCAGGGAGCTGGTGTACAGCGGCCGGATGGTCGACGCGCGGGAGGCGCTGCAGATCGGCCTGGTCGATCGCGTCTGCCCGCCGGCGCAGGTGTACGAGCAGGCGGTCGAGCGGGCCCGTGCCTACGCCCGAGGCCCGTTCGCGCTGCGCCTCGCCAAGCAGGCCATCGACCAGGGCGCCGAGCTGGACCTCGAGTCGGCGCTGCGGCTGGAAACCACCTTGTTCACGGCCTGCTTCGCGACGCAGGACCGCGCAATCGGCATGCGCTCGTTCATCGAGGAGGGTCCGGGCAAGGCGGAGTTCACCGGACAGTGAGCAGCGCCAACCCGCCCGCGGCGCGGTGCCACTACCTGGGTGACAGCACGCAGAACTCGTTGTCCTCGGGATCGGCGAGCACGACCCACGACGCGTCGCCCTGGCCGATGTCGACCGGTCGCGCGCCCAGGCGCACGAGGCGTTCGACCTCCGCCCGCTGCTCGCCGTCGATGTCCGGCGCCACGTCGAGGTGCACACGGTTCTTGCCGGACGTGGGATCCGCCACCGCAACCAGGTCCATCGTCGGCCGGCGACGCTCGGGGTGGCGCAGCCGGGCGACCAGATGGCTCTCACAGCTGATCCGCCAGCCGCCCGCCTCCGCCCAGAACCGTGCGAGCGGTGCCGGCCGACGCGCGTCGACCACGATCGCCGCCAGCGCGCCGGGCTCCTCGACGCGGCGATCGGGCGCCAGCACACAGAACTCGTTGCCCTCCGGGTCGGCGAGCACCGTCCACGACACCTCTTTCTGTCCGATGTCCACCGCGGACGCGCCACGCGCCTGAGCCTGGTCGACGAGGTCACGGTGCGCCTGCGCGGTGGGGCTGCCCAGGTCGAGGTGGATGCGGTTCTTCCCGTGCTTGGGCTCGGGTACGGGCACGAACACCAGTGCCAGGTCGTGCGGGGACGCGGACGAGGGTTCCACCGCCGCCTCGTGGTCGTCGACGTGCACGACGGTCCATCGCAGGGTCTGCGCCCACCACCGCGCCTGCGCGACGTGATCGCCGCAGTCGATGACGACGGAGTACAGCCGCGTGCCCATGACGGTCACCTTCCCACCGCGAGGACCGGAGATGCAACTCGCCGCCGTGTCCGCGACCCAGCGGGACGACGGTATGAGCGGTGCCACGGCTAGCCTCTATGCTGCCCCATCGCGCCGGGAGCATCCGGACGAGATGATGTTACCGTCGGGTAGCGACAACTGTCGGAGGAGCGCGTGAGGATCATCTGCCCCATCAAGCGGGTCCCGGACACCGCGGCCGAGAAGCACCTCGACCCCACCGACCACACCGTCGATCGCGACCGGTCGGATCCGGTGCTCAACGCCAACGACGAATGGGCGATCGAGGAGGCGGTGCAGCTGGCCGAGCGCACCCCCGACACCGAGATCATCGCCCTGTGCATGGGACCGGACGAGGCGGGCACGACGGTGCGCAAGGCGCTGTCGTACGGGCTCGACGGGGCGATCCACGTCGTGGACCCGGCGGTGGCCGGCAGCGACGCGGTGGCCACCGCGCAGGTGTTGGCCGCCGCGCTGGCCGACGAGGACTTCGACGTCATCATCATGGGCAACCAGTCGTCGGATGCGCGCACGATGCTGGTGCCGGCGATGCTCGC
>JAHWKT010000028.1 GCA_019347695.1 Actinomycetota bacterium
TGCTGACCGCTGTCGCGTATCCGGCGATGACCGCGATCCTGTGCGGGCTCGCGGTGCGACTGGTCGTCCTGGGTGGTGCGCGCGGTGGGGCGGAGCTGCTGCTCGGCGTGTGGATCGGCGGCGAGCTGGCCGCCGACATCTTCTATGGCTACCTGAGCGCCAGCGGGACGTTCTACTACGGCCATCCCATCTCCGTCGGTTGGCTCGCCTCCTATACCGCCTTGGCCGCCTTGGCGTTGCACCCCGGCCTGCGTCGGCTGACCACGCCCTGCCGGGATCAGAGGTTCCTGTCGGGCTGGCGGCTGTGGTCCCTGCTGGCCGCTGTGCTGGTGCCGCTCGGCTTCGCCCTGTTCGACGCCGAGCATGCGTTCCCGGAAGTGGTCGGCAGCGGGGGGGTCCTGCTGGTCATCGTGCGCCTCCGGCTAATGTCCGGGGATCTCGCGGAGCAGCGCCGGCTCGCCCGTGACCTCGAGCGCCTGTCACGGATCGATGCGCTCACCGGGTTGGGCAATCGCAGGATGTTCATGGAGCGTCTCGACCATGTGCTCCTGCAACGACCCGTCGGCGCCGGAGCCGGCACCGGAGTGCTGTTGCTGGACCTCGACGGGTTCAAGGAGGTGAACGACATCCTCGGCCACGACACCGGCGACGCGGTGCTCGTGGAGGTCGCCGGCAGGCTGTCGGCTGCTCTGCGGTCCGGTGACACCATCGCACGGCTCGGTGGTGACGAGTTCGGGGTGATCCTCGAGCAGGTCGACGCAGCGAATGTTGCTTGGGCGGCCGAGCGCGTCGTCCAGGCGCTCGGAGCGCCCCTGTCGCTGCGGGGCCGGCGGCTGTCGGTGTGGGCCAGCGTGGGGGTCTACGTCGCCGAGCGCGACGCCGACCCGGATGCCTGTCTGAAGAACGCTGACGTGGCGATGTATGCGGCGAAGGCGCGTGGCGGCAACCAGGCGGCCGTCTTCGACCCGGTGATGTTCGCCACGGCGGAAGGCCGACTTCGGCTCGAGCGCGAGGTGGCCGACGCCGTCGCGGCAGGCCAGTTCGTCGTATACTACCAGCCCATCGTTGACGGCGTCACGGGTGAGACGACGTCCCTGGAGGCGCTGGCGCGGTGGAACCACCCGAATCGTGGCGTGGTTGCACCGTCCGGGTTCCTCGCCGCAGCCAAGAACACCGGTGCGATCGTCGAGTTGGGCGAGTTCGTGCTGCGCACCGCATGCGAGAACCTGAGCCGCTGGCGCGTCCACCGGCCGGATCTGTGCGTCGCGGTGAACCTGTCTCACCGGCAGCTGCTGCAGCCTGACCTCGCGCGGTCGATCCTGCACATCCTGTCCGTGACGGGTCTGCCGGCCGACGCGCTGCACCTGGAGATCACCGAAACCGTGATGGCGGACGAGGACGAGATCCGCGGAGCGATCGAGGGACTTGTGGCACTCGGCGTGCGGTTGTCCATCGACGACTTCGGGACCGGCCACTCGTCGTTGAGCCGCCTTCGCGACCTGCCCGCCGAGCGGCTGAAGATCGACAAGTCGTTCATCCGGGAGATCGAGGCCGGCGTGGCCCCGCTGCTCACGTCGATCATCACCCTGGCGCACAGCCTGGGCCGCACCGTCGTCGCCGAGGGCGTCGAGACCGCCGAGCAGCTCGCGTTCCTGCTCGACAACCGCTGCGACGAGGTCCAGGGCTACCTGTTCAGCAGGCCGGTTCCGGCGACCCAGGTCGTCCCGCTGCTCCTCAGGCGGCTGCTGCCCGGGGCGCGCGCCGGTCACGAGTCGACGCCGGTCTTCGGGAACCTCATTGGGCCGGCGGTGGACCGCAGCCTGCCCGTGAGCGAGGTCGTCGAGGCGCTGTTGCGGGAGCTCGCCGCACTCTCGGGACTCGACACGACGTTCTTCACCACGGTGGATCGGGAGCTCACGCATCAGGTGACCCGGTGTTCCCACAACGCCGGACCCCTCACGATCGCGGAAGGGCTGACGGTGAAGTGGGAGGACACACTGTGCCGTCGCCTGCTGGAGGACGACGTGGTCGCCAGTGCCGAGGTCGGCGACGTCTACCACGACGTCGAAGTCGCCCGCGCACTGGGCATCGAGACCTACGTGAGCGTCCCGATCCGCGACGGCGACGGGGCGCTCATCGGGACGCTGTGCGGCGCGAGCGTCGAGTCACGGCCCGTCGACAGCATGGTCGTCGAGCTCATGCAGCTGTTCGCCGATGTCCTGGCCGAACGGTTGAGCGAGGCCGTCTCGACGAGTCCGCCCGAGCCACCCGGATCCGACGTGGATCATCGCAGAGCCATCGCAACACGCACGGACCCGAGCGGGACGGACAGGACATCGACGGCGAACCACTGAGACGCGGTTCGGTGCGGCGGTCGTACTCGAGGAAGAAGTCGACGTCGTGGCCGTCGGCGCGCCAGCGGCCGTAGCCGTCGGGGCGAACGATGTCGCCCCAGGCGGCGGCGCAGCGGCGTTCGGACCACCACTCGACGAGTTCGGCGGTACCGGGGCTGCGGCGGGCTGCAGGCCACCGCCCAGCGGCAACGTGGCGGCGTGTACCTGCCGGAGTGCCGCGAGCATCCCGGCAAGATGCTGCCCGACCTGGCTCGCCGCATCGTCCGCTGCTACAGCCGACGCGGCGACCTCGTCGTCGACGCGATGTGCGGCAACGGCACCACCATCGTCGAGGCCGCCCGCCTACACCGCCGCGCGGTCGGCGTTGACGTCGAGGACCGCTGGGTCGATCTGGCCGCTCGCAACCTCGATCACATGCTCGACGACGCCACCCGCCCACTCGCCAGGGTGCGGGTCGGCGACGCCCGCCAGCTACCCGACGTCCTCGCCGACACCACCGGTCGCGTGGATCTGGTTGCAACGTCGCCGCCGTAGGCCTGCGAGCTCGGCGTCATCGACAAGCCGGCTTGGCTGGCCGGCGCGCGACTGTGCGATCGCGACACCCTCAACTACTCGCACGAAACCGCCAACCTCGGTCACGCCCGCGGCGACGCGTGTTGGGCGGTGCTGCGGCCCGGTGGGCTGCTGGTCACCGTCACGAAGAACACCCGCCGCGGTGGCCGGCTCGTCGACCTCGCCGCGGCCACCCGCCGCCTCGCAACCGACACCGGGTTCGCCTACCTGCAACACGTCGTCGCGCTGCACGTCGCGATCCGCGACGGCCGGTTGATCCGCGGCCGTCGTTCTGGCAGCTGCACCACCTCCGCCGCGCCCACGCGGCCGGACGGCGTGTGCACCTGGTCGCTCACGAAGACGTCCTCGTCTTCAGCAAGCCAATCGCCGCCGGAGGCGCAGCTGATGGGTGAGCCGATACCGCTGTCGGTCTGGCCCACCGCGCAACAGACCAGCCGCGGCCAACGCGCCGGCCGCTACACCCCGGCGTCGATCGCCCACCCCGCGAAGATGCTGCCCGCCATCGCCCGCCAGGCCATCACCGCCTACACCGACCCCGGCGACGTCGTCGTCGACCCGATGTGCGGGATCGGCACCACCCTCGTCGAGGCCGTCCACCTCCAGCGCCGCGCGGTCGGCGTCGAGTACGAACCCCGCTGGGCCGCCCTCGCCCGCGCCAACCTCCGCCTCGCCGCGGCGCAGGGCGCCGCAGGGACGGGCGCGGTCCACACCGGCGACGGCGGCCGGTTGCCCGGGCTGTTGCCGGCCGACCTACAGGGGCGGGTCGCCCTCGTTCTCACCTCACCGCCATACGGCACGTCCGTGCACGGCCACGTCACCGCCACCCCCAACCACGGCGTGACCAAACGCAACGACCGCTACACCAGCCGACCGCAGGCCGATGGCAACCTCGCCCACGCCAGCGACGACCGCCTGCTCGACGCGTTCACCAGCATCCTCGCCACCGCCCGTCGCGTCCTGCGTGCAGACGCCGTCGTCGCGATCACGACGCGCCCATGGCGACGCCGTGGCGTACTCGTTGACTTCCCTGCCGCCGTGGTCGCCGCAGCCGAACGCGCGGGCCTGGTGTTGGTCGAACGCAACGTGGCGTTGCTCGCCGGCCTCCGCGGCGACCGGCTGGTTCCACGCGCGTCGTTCTTCCAACTGACGCATGTTCGCAACGCCCGCACCCGCGGAACGCCGCTGCGGGTCATCGCGCACGAAGACGTCCTCGTCTTCCGATCGGCACAGGAGCAGACGTGACTGCTCGGACAACGCCTGTCCCCCATCGCCACGAGGACTGGTGCTTCACGGTGACGCTGGAGCCACCTGAGCTGACGCATCTCGGCGACGACGACAAGCGCCAAGCGATCGAAGCTCTCAAGACCGGCACCGCTCCGCGCCCACGTGCGCCGACGCGGTCCTCGACGTGTCCGCCGCTCTCGCCGCCAACACCGACGACCGCATCGTCAGCATCGGCGATGTCATCCGGGCGGTGCGCACCGTCAACGGCGGGTACCCGATCAACACCGTCTACAAGACGATCCAGCGACTGGCCGCCAACACAGAGGACGACAGAAGCCCAACAGTTCTCGAACGCATCGACCGCCACCGACTACGAGTGCGGTCGTGACCTCACGTCGCCGCCATGACCCGGGTCAGCGACCGAGGGTGGACGCCGCTCCCCCGCCACCGCCGCGCAGCGCTATCACACCCGGCCACGCGGCGCAGTGGTACATCGATCGGCAAGTCAACGTCGGGCGGGGGCGGCGGCCGGAGCCGTCATGACCGAGTTGGCCGACCGCGTCGACGAGCAGCGCCACAACATCGAGAGCGTCAGCGGGTGCACGGTGCCGCTGAACTGGCGACGGCGGCGGCCTGCACCGCGATGCTGATGCCGATCAGGACGACGACGACTCCGATGCCATGGCGTCTCCACGTCCATCCGACATGCGGAGAGCAACGACCGGCTCGACCAGCGAAATGGCGACAAGCGGACGGTCGCGGCGCTGCAGCGGTCCGGCGAGCGCGGCGGTGACGAAGCCGTCGGTCGTGGCGTGCATGGTCAGGATCAGGTCACCTTTTCGAGGCCACCTTCCACGTCGTAGGTCTGGCAGGTCATCCCGTTGTCGAAGCGGTGCACGCCGGTCAGGCGCAGCGCGTTGCGGATGCCGTCGGGGAAGGCGGGCAGGCCGCCGCCGACCAGCGCCGGCGCGTTGATCACCTCGACCTGGTCGACCAGCCCGGCCCGCAGGGCGTGGGCGGCCAGCGTGGGGCCGTCGATCATCCACACCCCCGCACCGGCGGCCTTCATCCGCGCGATCTCGGCGGGATCGAAGGTGCGGTGCAGCGTCGTCCGCTCGGTCCGGACGGCATCGAGGGTCGTGGAGAAGACGTGCTTGTCGGGCCGCCGCCACAGCTGGGCGGAGACAGCCGACTCCGGGGACTGCGCGGCGGCGGCCGGGTCGGTCTCCCAGACGTGCATGAGCTCGTAGATCCGCCGGCCGTGCAGCGAGGTGGTCACCTCGCGCATGCCGGCGTTGATCGCCGCGAGGACCTCCTCGTCGGGGACCGCCCAGTCGAAGCCGCCGTCGGCGTCCGCGACGTAGCCGTCCAGCGAGCAGATCGTCGAGTAGCGCAGGCGGGCGCTCACGACGCGAGCGTGGGGTCGTGAGTGCCAGCGAGCACTTCGCGCAGCCGGACCGCGAACGCCTCGGGCTGGCCCTCCTGGCCGAACTCACCGCCGAGGAACCCGCCGTGGTGGCTCGGGAACTGTGTCAGCTCCAGCCCGAGCCGGTCCGCGAGCGCGGCGGATGTGCGCCAGGTGATGGTGCCCTTCGACTCGACGCCGGCCGCGATCACCACCCGCGTCGGCGCGGCGGTCAGTGCCTCGACGTCCGGCTCGTAGGCGGTGACCGCCCGCGCGGCCCCCGACAGCAGAGGATCGTCCCGCCCGCCGTCGTCCTCGGACGGCATCCCGAACGCCGCCGGGTCGGTCAGCTCCTGTGACAGGTAGGCCTCGGTGTACTCGCCCCGCCGCGACGTGTACGCGATGAAGGTCGCCATGCCGTGGCCCCAGCCGCGGGCGTGGTAGGCGTCGATGAACGCCGTCTCGCCGGCGAGGGCGTGCTCGGCGTCGGCCAGCACGGTCGGCAGCGGCGGCTCGTGCGCCACCAGCGTGCGGATGTCCTCGGGGTGGCGGGCCACCCATGCGAGGCCGGTCACCGCCCCGCCGCTCGAGGCGAACACGTCCACCGGCCCGGCGCCCAGGGCTTCGACGAGGGCGTCCAGGTCGTCGGCCTGCTGCTCGGGGCGCTGCGCGGCGGTGCCGTCGGTCCGGGTGCTGCGGCCGAGCCCGCGCGGGTCGTAGGTGACCACGGTGCGGTCGTCGAAGAACGACCGCAGTGTCGCGAAGCCGGTGGCGTCCATCGGCTGGCCGATCATCAGCAGCGGCGGGCGGCGGTCCGCGGCGGGCAGGTCGCCGTGGACGTCGTAGACGATCGCGGCGTCGGGCCGCTCGAGGGTTCGGGTGGTGGTCACGGGTCGCTCCTGGGGTGACTTGGATCGCGTGGGGGCGGCCGACGGGTCAGGCGGTCCCGCCGATCCGGTAGCGGACGTGGATGGCGAAGGGTGACTGGGCGGCCTCGACCGGCGTCGGACCGGGATCGTCGATGGGTCGAACAGCCGCTCGCCTGCGCCGAGCAGCACCGGCGCGACGTCGAGGACCAACTCGTCGAGCACTCCGGCCGCGAGCGCCTGTCGGACCGTCGAGGTACCCCCGGCGATGCGGACGTGGCATCCTCGGCCACCTTCCGGGCGGCGGCGTAGGCGGCGTCGAAAGCCGTCGGTCACGAAGTGGAAGGTCGTGCCACCTTCCATCTCGATCGGCTCACGGGAATGGTGGGTCAGGACGAAGACCGGCGCGTGGTAGGGCGGGTCGTCGCCCCACCAGCCCCACCAGCCCCACCAGCCCCACCAGCCCCACCAGCCCCGCCAGTCGCCCTCCCACGCACCGCGCACCGGCCCGAACATGTTGCGCCAAATCACGTAGGCGCCCATGGGGCGCTGGAACTCGTCGCGAAACGGGACGGCAGCCTCGCTGCCGGGCTCGTCGGCGGTGAACATCCAACGGTGCAGTCGCGCACCGCCGACGCCGAGCGGGTGGTCGACGGACTGGTCCGGGCCGGCGACGAAGCCGTCGAAAGAGATCGACAGATGGGCGGTCGTGCGACTCATATGGGTGCCTTCTCGAGGACGGTCGTGATGGCAGTGACGATAGGTCCAGGTGGCCTCCTCCAAAGGCGCGGTGATGGCGCCGTAAGCCGCTACGGGTGGGAAGGATCATCCTGCGGCATCGTCCCACAACGGACGCCTGCCTCACGACGTCGTTCGGGAGCGGGATCGGATCGTCGTCGCATCGCAGGGTGTCGCCGCGGCCGCTCAACGTCCGTTGGCACGCAGCGTCGCGACCGCCCGCACGGTCGCGTAGCCGCGCCACTCGAGCGATGCCGCGGGCGAGAAGCTGTCGAAGTCCACCACCCATCCGCCGTCGGGCTGCTGCAACCCCGCCAGCCGGTCAAGGTCGGCGGCGACCGCGTCCCCGGACAGCAGTGCGCGCACCGGCCGGTCGGGCTCGGGAGCGAAGTCAAGCAGGTGCAAGGTCTCGCCCTCGGCGCCTCCCGCGACCACCAGCGCGCCATCGTGTGGGACGAACGGCCCGAGGTGATCGAGGACGCCGCGCGCCTCGTCGGTGGAGTCGGCGGCGGCATCGGCGAACTGGACGGCGAAGCTGAGCACGTAGGCGAACGGTGCCGCGTCGAGTGCCCGGATGGCGTCGATGCAGTAGCGCGTGACGGTGGCCAACCACGGATGGTGCGCAACCTCCGCGTCGTGCCGGGCGACGCGGTGGGCCCGCGCGGCCACGGCGGCGGTGATCTGCAGCGACGAGGCATCCGGATCGGCGTCGACCCAGAACGGTGCACAGGCCGCCGGGTCATCGATCGGCAGCGCGAAGGCAAGCCCACCGTCGGCGTGCGTGACCGCGTCGAGCCAGTCGCACAGGCCGACCGCATGCGGCGAGGTGGCAGGTGCCGCATCAGCCATCGCCTCGAACGCGTGGAGCGCCGCAGCCGGCTGGCTCCCCCACGCGCGCAGGTCGGGCTCCAGCCCCCACCCGTACCCCCCGTCCGGGTTCCGGTACGCATCGACCGCGTCCAGGACCGACGTCCTGAGCCGCGCCGGTGCGCCGTCGCCGACGAGCAGATCGAAGCGCCGCCGGTCGAGGACCCGTGCATGGGCCGCCATGAACGACGCGGCCCTCTCCAGATCAATCGTCATGGCTGTGAACGTAGATCCGGCCGCACGGGCGATCTTGAACACTTCGGTCACCGGCAACATCGGCCATGGGTGATCGGCCAAACGTTCGGCACTCGCGGCGCGCTCCCCTCTCTGCCTGCCAGGTAAGCGTCGCTCTCATACGCTTCGTAACCGATCACCCGAGAAGGAAGGAGCAGCCATGATCGTCACCATCGCCAAAGTCGCCGACTTCGATCAGTTCCTGAAGACCTTCTCGACCAAGGGCGCCGCCAAGAGGAGGGAGCACGGCTCCAAGGGCTCCCAGATCTTCCGCGATCCCGATGACCCCAGCCGGGTGTGGGTAGCCTTCGATTGGGACACTGAGGACTACGAGAAGTTCCTCTCCGATCCCGAGGTCCCAGCAATCGCCCAGGAACTCGGACTCCAAGCGCCGCCCGTGCACGCTGAATCCATCGGCAAATACGACTCCTGAACAGACCGATCGAGCCAAACCCGCCGGCGCGCAAGGCGCCGGTCGAGGATTCGACGGCTCGAGACAGCGGCGTGGCAGCGACGTCACGTCGATCACGGTCAGGCGGAGAAGTCGGGGACAGCTGCACGGACGGCGTCGGCGCGGTCGACAGGTCGCTCCCAGTCCTCCTGCCGACCGAGCGCGGTCAGGTCGAGGAAGTAGTAGGACCCGCCGGTCGACTCCAACCCACGCGCATACTGCGAGTAGGTGTGAAACACCCGACCGTCGACGGCCAGGAAGCAGCTGCGGCCGGGCATCTCGAACGGCTGCGGCGACGCGAACAGGTCCGACCCGAGCGCCTCCCACTCGGCGCGCGTGCGGTAGTTGTAGCTGCCGGCGCCGACCGACTCGTCAATCGTGACCCCGAAGTCGTAGTTGAACGCCGACCCGAACGACGAGTACCAGGCGATGTGGTCCCAACCACGCAGCCTCTGCCAGCGTTGCAGCTTGGCCAGCGGCGCCCGCGACACCATCGCATAGCTGGTGTCACGCGCCGCCAGATGCTCCAGGGAACCGGCGGTGATCTCATCGGTCCCAGCCGTGCAACTCGCACAGCCGTCCTCCCACGACGGGTCGAACATGAAGTGATACACGATCGACTGGGACCGACCCGCGAACAGGTCGACCAGCCCCACCACGCCGTCGGGGCCGTCGAACGTGTACTGCTCGGTGATCTCGACCATCGGCAGCTCGCGACGCGCGACGTTGAGTGCGTCGCGTTGTCGGGTCAGGTCCTTCTCCCGCGCGAGCAGCTCCGTTCGGGCCGTCAGCCACACGTCTCGGTCCACGATCTCGGGCAACGCCACGTCGATTCCTCCATGATGCGATCCACCGTCATCGTAGAGACGAGCGACCGGCCGCGAATTCATCGCCCGCACCGCGAAACCCACCGGGAAGACTGCGCGCCGTTGCGGCCACGCGCCGGTCACGGCGGTCGCGGCTGCCTAGCATGGACACGCCTGTCGACACGAGACGATCTCACAACCACATCGCATCCAGACGCGGCCGGATCGAGTGATCTGCCGCGTGAGCTCGAGCGTCACCGCGCCGAGCGACCGACCGCGCACTGCTACAGGATGCTGGGGGTCGGCGTTCGACGCCGACGACGCCGTCCAGGACACGTTGGTCCGCGCCTGGCAAGCGCACGACCGGTTCGACGGCCGCGCATCACTGCGCACGTGGCTGTACCGCATCGCCACCGACGTCTGCCTCGACCAGCTCCGCCGGCAACGCCGCGCCCGGCCGGTGGACCTCGGCGCCGCCGCGCCCGCCGGTGTGGACCATCCCGGCGGCACCCGCCCCGAGGCCACCTGGGTCGACCCGATCCCCGACGACCGCGTCACTCCGACGACCGGGGACCCCGCCGATGTGGCGGTCGCGCGGGAGTCCGTCCGCCTCGGGTTCGTCGCCGCCCTGCAGCACCTGCCGCCACGCCAGCGGGCCGTGCTGCTGCTGCGCGACGTGCTGGCCTGGCGTGCGGCCGAGGTCGCCGACCTGCTCGACACGTCGGTGGCCGCGGTCAACAGCGCCCTGCAACGTGCCCGCGCCAACCTCCGCCTCGACGCAACACAGGGCGCCGCAAAGAGGAGCGAGGTCAATACCGGCGAAGGCCGCGACCTCGCGTCGCTGCTCGACCCGAAGCTGCGCGGGCGGGTTGCGTTGGTACTCACCTCACCGCCATACGGCGCGTCCGTGCACGGCCACGTCACTGCCACCCCCAACCACGGCGTGACCAAGCGCAACGACCGCTACACCAGCCAACACCGAGCCGACGGCAACCTCGCCCACGCCAACCACGACCGTCTCCTCGACGCGTTCACCGACATCCTCGCCGCCGCCCACCGCGTCCTGCACCCAGACGGCATCGTCGTGATCACCACACGCCCATGGCGCCGCGACGGCGCCCTGGTCGACTTCCCCGACGCCGTCACCGCCGCCGCCGAACACGCTGGACTCACGCTCGTTGAGCGCAACGTGGCATTGCTCGCCGGCCTCCGCGGCAACCGACTCGTCCCGCGCGCGTCGTTCTTCCAACTCACCCACGTCCGCAACGCCCGCGCCGGCGGAACGCCGCTGCGGGTCATCGCGCACGAAGACGTCCTCGTGTTCCGCGTCGCGGCATGACGACGCCCGATCAGAGCGCCGCCGACCCGAGACGGGAACGCAGGCCACAGCGCCAGACGGCATGGCAGCGCAGCCGTCGAGATGTGATCGTGCACCCACCGAGATTCGTCCGGATGGCCAACGACGACGAACGCAAGGTCGTCGACGCCCTCGTCGCCCTCCTCATCGCGCACCTTCGCAACAACACGACCGGCGGCCGCTCCGAGCACGCTTGACGTCCGCGGCGTGTCGAGGCGTCCTCACCACCCGGCCCGTAACGACCAAGGAGCCTGCGCCGTGCCTGCGACTCGCAAGCGACGACACCGCGCCATCCGCGCGCTGCCAGCGACGGAAGCCACCGAGATCCGCGTCGCGACACTCACGCGGATCTCTACCGATGAGACCAAGCAGCCGTACTCGCTGGAGTCACAAGCCGCCAGCCTCGACGCGTTCGTCGCCTCCCAGCCGGCCGTCATCGACGCGCTCGTCGACACCTACAGCGACCTCGATCACTTCCAGCAAGCACTCGCCGCGGCCCGCGCACACGACGACGACGACTGCCCTCGCCTCGAAGCCGAACTCGCCGCCACCACCGCGCAGATCCGCGACACGACCGCCGCGCTCGACCGCTACCTGCGCGCGTTCGAGACCGCCTCCATGCCCCAACAGGTGTGCGCCGCCCGCGTCGAGGATCTCGCCGCCCAACGTGACGAACTCACCGAGCACCGCGACCAGCTCACCGCCGCGCTCAACCGCACCCCTCGTCCACCAGCGCGCGACCAACTCGAAGACGTGGCCGTCACCCTCCGGGACACCATCGACGACGGCCCACCCCACCTCGTCAAGGACCTGCTCGCCGGACTCATCGCGCGAATCGACATCCACCCCGACCGGCGAGCACAGCCCATCTTCAAGGCCCCAGCGCCACCAGACAGCCCAACGCCCGGCCAACAGCATGGCCGGGCGCAGTGGACACGTGTTCGTATGGGGTCACGAAACGTGGAGGTGCGGGGAATCGAACCCCGGTCCAGATGCCTCGTTCTCGAGAGCGCTACGAGCGTAGGTTCCGGCGGATTGTCGGGTCGTCCGGCTCCGGAACCAAGCGGCTGGACGACCGTACGTCACGAAAGATGTTCCGCATGGCCGGTGACGGCGACCACGCGGTGAGCCTGGTTCACGATGTCCGGCCCCTCACTCCAGGCGAGATCGGGCGGACAGGCAACCTAGTTAGGCTGCCAGGGCGAAGTTGTCTTCGGCACCTATAAGGTCACCTGGACAGTTTTGCGAGATGACCAGGTGTACTCGGCTCGCTCTCTCGAGACCGACCGACATCTGTCGAAACCAGTCACCCCCGAGATCACTTCGGTCTATGCAGTTGTGAAGCACCAACATCCCAATCCTACCCGTCGCGGACGACTGCGCCGGGAGTCAGTTGTTGAGCACCGGCGTCCACAGCCGGGTCTCTGGGTGGAACCGGCTCCACGCGAACCAGAACGCCTGATGGCTCGTCACCGGCCTGCCGTCGCCCAGCTCGGCCGTCAGCCCACCCGCGCTCGCCCGGACGCGGACGTCGCCGAGCCGGACCTCCTCCCCCGACGCGAGCGTCTCGCGGGCCGCGTCGGCCGGGAACGCGACGGCGGTGCCGTCCGGCGCCACGACGCCCACCTCCTCCTGCACCGGCAGACGCGGGTCCACGTCGCCGATCGGGAAGATGGGTCCACCGTCGTCACGTCCCCGCAGCGGGTCATCCGGGTAGTCGCGCCCGATCCCTCCGTCCTGGGCAACGATGGTGGTGTCGGGGTGCGCCTGCTTCCAGTCGCCCCAGCGGGCGGTCACCACCGTGATCGGCTCGAGCATGACACCCGCATCGTGGAGCGGACCGCTGACCGCCTCGCCGGTGAAGGTGTCAAACACCGACCCCGTGTGGAACTCGTACATCACCTTGTTCGACCTTGACAGCAGGCCCGTCGTCCGCAGCTCGTAGCTGCCGGTGCCCTCGAGATCCACGTCGTCGACGACCTCGTCGGTCAGATAGGCCTGGGCCGACCCGCACAGCGTGCAGTACGGCATGCCGATGCGCCGCCCGCCCACCCGTGTCGTTGACCTCCATGATGTTCTTGGGATAGGCCCGCGCCTGCTCGCCGACGACCACGCCGAACACGATGAAGTGGTCCGGATACCAGCTGCCGCCGTCGGCGTCGGTGACAGCCGGGTCGTCCAGCGCGGGGATGCAGCCCCCCAGGCACGGCGCATCCACCGCGTCGAGGGGCCGGTCGTCGATCGGCACGCCACCCACGACACGAGCCGCCAGTCGATGTCGGCGTCCGAGTCGGCGAAGAACGGCGCCCATCCCGGCTCGACCAGCTCGAGCAGCTGCCGCTTCCATGTCACGTAGCCGCGCGGCGCCGGCAGGTCCCAGGCGATCAGGCGGTCGGTGACGACGTTCCACACGTCGCCGTCTGCGCCGTCGATATCCGTACCGGTGAGCCGCTCGAAGCTGTCGACGGCCACGTCGTGATTGGGGCCGGACGGCAGGAACCGCAGCAGATCGGCGAGCAGCCACGCCACCCGGGCGTCGTCGGTACCACCGAGCTCGCGGATCGCCGCCGTGTCCAGCGATCCCTGCAACGACGAGAACACCATGTCGAGCAGCTCGGCGGTCCGTGCGGCCAGCGGACCCGCTGGCGCGTCCGGCGCGGGCGGGAAGTCGCGCGCAGCGCCCGGTGCGACCCCGGCGGCCGCCGGCGCTGACGCGGCGTCTGCGGTCGCCGCCTGCGAGGGTCGCGTCTGCGGACTCGCAGGCGTGCAGGCTGCCAGCAGCACCGCGCACGCGGTCACGAACACGGACGTCGTCGACCGGCCAGCGCTGGATCTCCTGCTCGTCACCTGCCTCCCTCGGAGCCGCGTCGTCCCACCCACCATCGCGTCGAACGGCGCAGGCCCGGCATGTTTCGTAGATGTTCATCCAACGGCTCGGCCACCGATCGAGACCGTGGATGATCATCGCATCAGGCGGCGTTGCTGACCGTCGACACGCCGACGAGCAGGAGGCACCACCGATGCAGACACAGGACCGGCGCGCGCACGTTGCCGGGGACGAAGAGGTGACCGCAGCGCCACCACGACGCCGACGCACCGCACCAGGCGTGGCCGTCGCGGTCGCGGTCGTGGTGCTGCTGGCGACCGGTGTGCTGGTGTGGGGCCGCGTCGCGCCGACCGAGATGATCGCCATGGCCCTCACCGGCGGGTGGTTCCTCGCGGTGCTCGGCGCTGCCGCCATCGTCGCCCGGCGGCGGCGACACCTCGCGGTGCCGCTGGCCATCGGGTATGGCCTCAGCGCTGTGGCGGCGTTCGTGCTCCTCGGGCTGCCGCAGCTGCGCGACACCACCGTCGACGAACAGGTCGCGACGGTCGACAGCGTGCCGGCAGCCCAGGCCGACGAGCCGGCCAGCGGCGGCGATGCGGCCGCCGACCCGGCGGCCGATGCGCCCGACGACAGCGCCGACCCGCCCGACGAACCCGACGGCGCCGACGCGGCGGACGCTGACGCGCAGGAGGACCAGCCCGATGCCGACGCGCCAGCGGGCAACACCGCGGCGGTAACGGGCACGTTCGTCGATCTAGTTCACCCGGGCGCCGGCACCGCCACGGTCGTCGAGCTCGCCGACGGTGGGCGGGTGCTGACGCTGACGGGCTTCGAGACCGATCCGGGACCGGACCTGCGCGTGCATTCACCGCCCAGGATCCAGCGGACGGCGGCGAGATCGGCGAGTTCATCGATCTCGGCGCCCTCAAGGGCAACGTCGGCGATCAGCAGTACGAGATCCCCGACGACGTCGACATCGAGACGCTGTCGACCGCGGTCGTGTGGTGCCGCGCGTTCTCCATCGGCTTCACCTCCGCCGCCCTGACCGCCCCCTGACCCCTGCCCTGAGCGCCCGCCGCGTCGCTCACGCCCTCGGCGGCCGCACCCGGCGCCCCGGTCGCACCGGTCGCCAGCTGGCCGGGCGTCCGAGTCCCGCCGCGATCCGCGCCGCCCGCGTCGTACGGATAGCTGCGACGACCGCGTCCGCGCGGCTCCGGACGTCGGCGTCGCGGATCCGATCGACACGCCAGCCGTACGCGACAAGCGCGCCCTCTCGCGTCACATCCGCGGCGCGGTCGGTGTCGATGGCGTGCCACCGCCCGCCATCGCGCTCGATGATGTAGGACGCCTCGGGAAAGCACGCGTCGGAGATGATGCCCGGAAGCACCTCCATGCCCCACGCGGGTCGCAGCCCGACGTCAGCCAGCGCAAGCGCGAGCTGACGCTCCAGCTCACCGTCCTGATCCAACAACCCCGAGCTGAACAACCGCCGGACGTTGACTGCACCACGGTGTCGACCGAGCTCCACCGCCCGGGCCAGCAGCCGCTCGAGCTCAACCAGCCCCTCGTGCATCGTCGATACCCACCCGCTCGACCTTCGCGTCGACGCGCTCAGCTGCGTCGATCAACGCTCGAATCGGTGTCACGGCCGGCAGACCGGCAACGGTTGCGAGATCACACCGCTCCAGGTCCGTGCGCTCGACGATGAAGTCCACGCCCCGGACCCGCCGGCCCTTCGGTATGGCGACCCATGGCCTCGCACCGAGATCGAATCCCTCCAGCCCATACAGCGCACACGCCGACCACCCCGTGGCCCTGGCCCGGTCGCCCGCCCGGAGCAGCGCCGCCAAGATGCGCTGTTCCTTGGGCACTGCCGTTCCGGGCAGCCGGTACACCCCCCACTCGACAGGTTCGAGCGCACCGCGCAACAGCCAGGCGTGCAGTGTCGCTCTCGGCACCCCGGCGGCGAGCACCTGCGCTCTCGCCACCAGGCCGAGTTGCCGGTGCAGCAGGCGCAGCAGCTGTCGTGGAAGAGCCATGCGGTGAGTCTGCGATCGTCGGACCGCGGGAGCGAGTCGACGCGTCAGCAACCGGTGGATGACGCTTGGGTGGACGATCGGGGTGCACTACGCATCCCGATCGTCCATCAAACCGGTTGGTGGCGGCGGAGGGCGGCTCAGAAGGTCGACGCGGCGTCAGGCTCCGCCGCGCTGGCGATCGCGCAGGGCGCGCCGCATCTGGCGGTCGGCGTCGCGCTCCGCGATGGTCTTGCGCTTGTCGTGCTGGGTCTTGCCGCGCGCCAGCCCCAGCAGGAGCTTGGCACGGCCGTCCCGCCAGTACAGCCGCATCGGGACCAGGGTCCGGCCCTGCTCCTGGGTGAACTCGCCCAGCGCGGCGATCTCACGGCGGTGCAGGAGCAGCTTGCGCTGGCGCGTGGGATCGTGGTTGGCACGGTTGCCGAACGCGTACTCCGGGATGTGCGCCTGGACCAGCCAGGCCTCGCCGTCACGCACCATGGCGAACGCCTGTGCGAGCGAAGCCTTGCCGTCGCGCAGCGACTTGACCTCGGTGCCGGTCAGCACGAGACCGGCCTCGACCGTGTCGACGATGTCGTAGTCGTAGCGGGCGCGGCGGTTGACCGCGATCGTCGTGTCGTCGGCCACGTGTCAGCCGTCGGCCGCGATGCGGGCGTTGACCTCGGAGATCGCCGCCGACACCTGCGGATCGTCATCAAGCCCGGTCGGGCGGTCGTCGTCGGAGATCACGACCTCGACCTCCGGCTCGACGCCGACGCCCTCGATCGAGTCACCCGACGGCGTGAAGTACCGCGCTGTCGTGAACTTCGCGCCCGATCCGTCGGAGAACCGGGCGATCGTCTGCACGGAGCCCTTGCCGAACGTCGTCTCGCCGACGAGCGCTCCGCGGCCTGCGTCCTGGATCGCACCGGCGACGATCTCGCTCGCGCTGGCAGAGTTCTCGTCGATCAGCATGGCCAGCGGCACATCCTCGAAGGCGTCGTCGACCGCAGACAGCGACTCGCGCTGGCCACCGCGCTCCTCGACCGCGACGATCTCGCCGTCCTCGATGAACACGCTGGCGACCGACACCGCCTCGTCGAGCAGGCCGCCCGGGTTGGCACGCAGGTCCAACACGATGCCGCGGGCACCGTCGGCGAGCAGCTCGTCGACCTCGCGACGGACCCGCTGGCCGCTGTTGTTCGCGAACTGCAGCAGCCGGACGTAGCCGATGTCGCCGTCGATCAACTCCGAGTCGACCAGCGGCAGGTCGAACTCGGCGCGGGTGATCTCGAGCGTCCGGCGGCCCTTGTCGCCGCCGGCGAGGCTCAACGTCACGGTGGTGCCCGCCTCGCCCTTGACCTTCGCGACGATCGACTCCAGCGGATCCGACGCGACGTCCTCGCCGTCGACCTCGACGATCTGCTCGCCCTCCTCGATCCCCGCGCGTGCCGCCGGCGTTCCCTCGAGCACGCTGATGATCACCGGCGGCTCGTTCGGTGGCTGCTCGAGCATGAGGCCGACGCCGGAGAAGGTGCCGTCCAGCGAGTCGTTGAACTCTGTGAAGTCCTCTTCGGCGAAGTAGGTGGCGTAGTCGTCGTCGACCTGGTCGAGCATGCCCTCGATGGCGCCCTCGACCAACTCGTCGGTGTCGGGCGGGTCGACGGCATCGGAGGTGAGCGCCTCGTACAGCTCGATGACCGGCTCGAGGTCCGCAGCGGTGTCGGCGGCCGCACGCGCGCTTGTCGTGCCGGTGTCGGTCAACAGCACGTACAACCCCGCGCCGGCCAGGATGGCCAGCACGACACCGACGGCGACCGGCAGCAGTCCGGTGAGCCGCCGACGTCGAGGGTTCTCGAATTCAGCTGCCATCGGCCACCAGCCTGCCACGTCCCCGGGTTGCCATGCGCCGACGGCTACGGATGCAGCGGACCCTTGCGGAGAAAGATCGCACCGTTGGTGTGACCTTGGGCGCCCGTTGACGACCGGATGGTCGCCCGTTGACACTACAGGTAGCGGGCGGCGTCGACCGGCCCGCCGTTCACCCGCACCTCGAAGTGCAGGTGCGGTCCCGTGGACATGCCGGTCGAGCCCACGTACCCGATCACCTGACCGCGCGACACGCTGCTGCCGGCGCCGACCGCGAGGCGGGACTGGTGCGCGTAGAGCGTGGCGATGCCACCGCCGTGCGAGATGACGACCGCGTTGCCGTACCCGCCGAGCCACCCGGCCGAGACGACGACCCCGCCGTCGGCGGCCACGATCGGCGTGCCGGTCGCCGCACCGAAGTCGGTGCCCGCATGGAG
This sequence comes from Actinomycetota bacterium, assembly GCA_019347695.1. Taxonomy (GTDB): domain Bacteria; phylum Actinomycetota; class Nitriliruptoria; order Euzebyales; family JAHELV01; genus JAHELV01. The sequence goes on from JAHWKT010000028.1 coordinate 18,024, forward strand.
CCGCCGGTAGCCGAGCACCGGATGGGTCCGGTAGCCGAAACTCGAGGTGATCGCGCCGTTGACCGGCCACTGGAAGCCCGACGACGACCGCTGGGTGGCCGTCCTGTTGGCGGCGCCGTCCTGCGACGCGACAGCGGCCAACCGCTGTCGTAGCTTCTGGCTCTCCGCCTCGAGGTCGTCGATCGCCGCCCGGTACCGCTGGGCGTCGGTGTCGAGCTCCGCGAGCAGCGCCGTGTGCTGCTGCTCCTGTGCGGCCAGCTGCGCCTCGACCTCGCGCTTGCGGGCGACGAGTCCGGCGACCCGGTCGCGCTCCGCGGCACGCTTCGCGCGCGCCTCGTCCTGGGCGGCTCCGAGCTCGTCGAGACGCTCGAGCATGGTCTCGTAGGTCGTTTCGAGCGACGAGATCCGCTCCACCTGGTCACGGTCCTCGGTGATCATGGTGCGCATGTACTGCAGCGAGACGCCCAGTTCGTTGGCGGTACGCACGTCGAGCACGGCTTCCGCGTAGTTGATGCCGCCGTGCATGTAGGAGGCGCGGGCCCGCGCGCGCAGCAGCTTCTCGCGTGCGCGCAGGTCGCGCTCGGTCGCCTGCAGCTGCGCGGTGGTCGTCGAGATCTCGGCTTTGGTTCGGCGCAGCGCGTGCTGTGCCTCGCGCAGCCGCTCCTCGGCAGCCTCCAGCTGCTGCGTCAGGGCGGCGAGCTCGGCGGCGAGCCGGGTCTGCTGCCCGTCGATCTCCTGCAGCGTCGACCGGGTGTCGGCGCGTTGCCGTTTGGTCTCGGCGAGATCGCTGCGGGCGGCATCGAGCCGACGTTCGCTCTGCTGCCGCCGCTGCCGCAGGTCACCGGTCGGAGACGCCACCGCCGGTGCCTGGATGAGCAGGCATGCGGCGGCTGCGGCGGCGAGCACGCGGACAAATCTGTTGCCCGGCGCAGCCGGTCCACCGCGTGTTTCATGGAACGAGGCTCCACGAAGGTTCGTGCGCACGGCGTGGAACATAGGGGATGCACGCTCCAGAACGAAGCATCTTGGGACCGTTGCGCCCTGTCGACCGCCCTCGGCGGGTGTTGCGTGGTGTTGTCACGTTCTGGTGTGCATCGAGGTCACGACGTCGGTTTGGGGAGCCCACCGGCCGCGTTGGGGAAGCAACCCGATGCATGCGCGCAGCCGGCTCCCCGACGTGCCGCGTGCCCACCACCACCGGCCCCTACGGCGGGCCGGGCGGCAAGCGGTGTCGTCAGACGTCCAGGAAACGGCGCAGCGACAGGAACGCCGCGATCGCGGCGATGCCACCGCCGATGGCCACCAGCCACGGCAGCACGGCGAGGACCTGCGGGATGCCGATGAACGGCACGAACTGGATCTGCTCGCGCATGCCCGAGACCAGCGTGACCATGCCGAGCAGCAGCAGTCCGCCAGCGAGCAGCGCACCGGCCACGCCCGCCGCGATGCCCTCGAGGATGAACGGGAGGCGGATGTACCAGTTGGTGGCGCCGACCAGCTTCATGATGCCCGTCTGGTCGCGTCGCGCGAACGCGGTGATGCGGATCGTGTTCGCGATCAGCGCGGCCGCGGCGATGAGCTGGAAGATCGCCACGACGATCGCGCCGCGTCGTACCTGGTTCATCAGCGCGAAGAAGCGGTCGAGCGTGTCGCGCTGGTCGACGACCTCGTCGACGCCGGGATATTCGACGTACTGGGAGCGCACGACATCGAAGTTCTCCGGGTTGACCAGCGAGACGCGGAACGACGCGGGCAGGTCGTCCGGCTCGATGGCGTCGAGCACGGCCTCGTCGTCAGCGAAGATCTGCTGGGCGTGCTCGTAGGCCTGCTCCTTGGATTCGTAGATGACGCTCTCGACCTGCGGGTTGTTGGTGAGCTCCTTCTCGAAGTCCGCGCGCTGCTGCTCGGTCACGCTGTCGAGCAGGAAGATCGAGACCTCGACCTCCTGGAACAGGATCGTGCGCGCGAGATCGACCTGGGTGCGGATCAGCATGCCGACGCCGAGCAGCGCCAGACTGACGGTGACCGTGACCACGGTCGCCAGCGTCATCAGCAGGTTGCGCCGCAGGCCCATGCCCACCTCGGCAAGCAGGTAGCGCCACCTAGGCGCCATAGCCGTACACCCCTCGACTCTGGTCGCGCACGACCTCGCCGTCCTGCAGCTCGACCACGCGCCGGCGCATCGAGTCGACGATGTGCTGGTCATGGGTCGCCATGACGACGGTGGTCCCGGTGCGGTTGATACGGTCGAGCAGCTTCATGATCCCGACGCTGGTGGTCGGGTCGAGGTTGCCCGTCGGCTCGTCACACAGCAGGATCCGCGGGCGGTTGACGAACGCCCTGGCGACCGACACCCGCTGCTGCTCGCCACCGGACAGCTCGTGGGGGTACGCCTCGAACTTGTGGCCGAGCCCGACCAGCTGCAACACCTCGGGGACCGTGCGGTTGATCAGCGCGCGCGGCTTGCCGATGACCTCGAGCGCGAAGCTGACGTTCTCGAAGACCGTCTTGTTCGGCAGCAGCTTGAAGTCCTGGAACACGCAGCCGAGCTCGCGCCGCAGCGACGGCACGCGCCAGTTGCGCAGGTTCCGCAGCCGCTTGCCGGCGACGATGATGTCGCCGTCGTCGGGCTCCTCATCCTTGATGAGCAGCTTGATGAACGTGCTCTTGCCCGAGCCGGAGGCACCGACCAGGAACACGAACTCGCCCTTCGTGATGTTCACAGAAACGTCACGAAGGGCAATCACGTTGTTCTTGTACGTCTTGCTGACGTTGTCGAGGCGAATCATCAGTGCTCCACCGCCCTGATGTGAGATCGGCTGCGCCGCAGATCGCGGGCACAGCACAGCTTCGGAGATTACCACCGGGTGTTGGGCTCGCCGCGGTACGAGGTGCGTCGGAGACGCCGGCGACCTGCCCGATCGACCACTAGCGATCGGGCATCGGCTCGCACCCGGTCACGGCCGCTGTGCGCACGCCGCGGCCGTCGACGACCAGCCGGCTACTCGCGGCGCGGCCGCCACTGCAGGAAGGCGTCGATCAGGCCATCGAGGTCGCCGTCGAGGACCGCGCTGGTGTTGCCCGTCTCGAAGTCGGTGCGGTGGTCCTTGACCATCTGATACGGGTGCAGCACGTACGACCGGATCTGGCTGCCCCACGCAACGTCACGTTGCTCGCCACGCAACGCGGCGAGCTCGTCCTCACGTTTGGCGCGCTCGAGCTCGGCGAGCTTGGCGCGGAGCAGCGTCATCGCCGTCGCACGGTTCTGCAGCTGGCTGCGTTCGTTCTGGCACGACACCACGATGCCGGTCGGCAGGTGCGTGATGCGCACGGCCGAGTCGGTGGTGTTGACGCCCTGCCCGCCGGGGCCCGACGAGCGGTACACGTCGATCCGTAGGTCGTCGTCGCTGATCGCCACGTCCTCGTCGACGTCCTCGAGCACCGGGACGACGTCGACGCTGGCGAACGCCGTGTGGCGGCGGCTCTGCGAGTCGAACGGGCTGATGCGCACCAGACGGTGCACACCCCGCTCACCCGTGAGCAGACCGTAGGCCCGCGTGCCGTGGACGGTGAACGTCGCCGAGCGGATGCCGGCCTCGTCGCCCTCCTGCTCGTCGTGCAGATCAGCCTTGAACCCGCGCCGCTCGACCCACCGCAGCAGCATCCGCTCGAGCATCTGCGCCCAGTCCTGGGAGTCGGTGCCGCCCGCGCCGGCGTGGACCGTCACGATCGCGTCGCGCTGATCGTGCTCGCCACCGAGCAGCACCAGCACCTCCAGCTCTGCCAGCTCGTCACGCAGTCGCGCAATGCCGGCCGCGACCTCGGCTGCGGTGGCGTCGTCGTCCTCGTCGCGGGCGAGCTCGTTGAGCACCTCGAGATCCTCGAGCGACTGCGCGAACTCGTCGTACGAGCGAAGACCGCCCTCGACGGCCGCCAGCTGGGCCATGGTCTTCTGCGCCCGCGCCGGGTCGTCCCACAGGCCGGGGGCGGCAACCTGTTTGCTCAGCTCCGCGAGTTCGACACGCTTCGCCGTGACGTCAAAGGTACTCCTTCACGTCAGCGAGCTTGGCTCGGTAGGCACGCAGCTGATCGCTGTGGTCGGTCGCCACGGCATCGCCTTCGTCTCGAGTGGGGTAGCGGGGGTTTCCCGCATCGTAGCGGCGGACGCGTGGAGCCGAGCCGCGGCTATCGAAGACCGCCCTCCATGCAGGCAGACCGACCACCCGGCCGTGGAGCCAGGTCACCGATATCGAGGACGGCGCTCCACGGCGTCTACGCGCGGCGTTACGATGCCGCGCATGGCACAGCAGACCGCTTCCGCGCCGACGCCCGTCCACACTGGCACGACGATCAGCGAGGAGGTACGGCGGGTCCACGAGGGCGGCAAGCTGACGGTCGCCGCGACGACCGAGCTGCGTGACCACCACGACCTGGCGTTGGTGTACACCCCCGGCGTGGCCGAGGTGTCGGCGGCCATCCACGAGCAGCCGACGCTGGCGCGGTCGCTGACGATCAAGCGCAACAGCGTCGCGGTGGTCAGCGACGGGTCCGCCGTGCTCGGCCTCGGTGACATCGGACCCGAGGCCGCGATGCCGGTGATGGAGGGCAAAGCGCTGCTGCTCAAGCAGCTCGCCGACGTCGACGGCTACCCGATCTGCCTCGACGCGCGCGACCCCGACCGCATCGTCGACATCGTCTCGGCGATCGCGCCGGGCTTCGGCGGCATCAACCTCGAGGACATCAGCGCGCCGCGCTGTTTCGAGATCGAGGGCAAGCTGCGGCGACGCCTGCAGATCCCCGTCTTCCACGACGACCAGCACGGCACCGCCATCGTGGCGCTCGCGGCGCTGCGCAACGCGACCCGGCTGGTCGGCAAGGATGTGGGACCAGAGTTGCGGGTGGTCGTGCAGGGCATCGGCGCCGCGGGCATCGCGGTGTCGGAGCTGCTGCTGGCGGCCGGCGTCAGCGACCTGGTGGGCGTCGACCGGCACGGCATCGTGACGCCACGGCGCGCGACCGCCCGGGACCCGATCTTCCGACGCCTGGGCAAGCGATCGAACCCACGTGAGCTGACCGGGCCGGTCGACCGCGCGCTGGAGGGTGCCGACGTCTTCATCGGTGTGTCGGCGGGCGACACGATCACCGCCGAGCACCTGGAGCTGATGGGTCGCGACGCCATCGTGTTCGCAATGGCCAACCCCGTGCCCGAGGTCGATCCGGCGATCGCCCGCCGATACGCGGCCGTCGTGGCGACCGGCCGCAGCGACCATCCGAACCAGATCAACAACGTCCTGTGCTTCCCCGGCCTGTTCCGCGGGCTGCTCGACGCCGGCGCGACCCGGGTGTCCATCGCCATGAAGCTGGCCGCGGCGGACGCCATCGCCGCCTTGATCGACGACGATGAGCGGTCATCCGAGCGCATCGTCCCGTCGCCCTTCGACGACCGGGTGGTGCCGGCGGTCGCCGCGGCCGTCGCCGAGGTCGCACACCGCCAGGGTGCTGTCGCCACATGACCTCATGCAGCGAAGCGGTAGGTCACATGACATGACCTTCATGCAGCGAAGCGGTAGGTCACATGACATGACCAGCGACGAGCGGGTGTCGGCGCTACGCCGCGACGTCACGTCGTTGCGACCGGTCGACGAGCGGGAGCGGCGCTCCATCAGGCGCTTCCTCGGCGCCCTCGATCGCCTGGAGCGACCCTTCGACCAGCACGCTGACGACACCCACGTGACGGCCTCCGCGGTCGTGTGCAGCCCGGCGGGTGTCCTCTTGCACCGGCACAAGCGACTCGGCCTGTGGATGCAGCCCGGTGGGCACGTGGACGACGACGAGACCCCGGCAGCCGCGGCGCGGCGCGAGGTGATCGAGGAGACCGGGCTGTCCGCGGACCACCTGGCCGAGCCACCGCGTGTCGTGCACGTCGACGTTCACGCCGGCGGCCGTGGGCACACGCACCTCGACGTGCGCTACCTGCTGCACGCGCCCGCCGAGCCGCCGCGCCCGCCGCCCGAGGAGAGCCAGGAGGTCGCATGGTTCGACATGACCGAGGCCATCGCCGTCGCCGACCCCGGACTGCGGGGCCTGCTGGTGCAGCTCGCCGGCCCCGGCCTGCGAGCCATGTAGCAGGCCGGGGCCGCACACTGCATGCTGGTGGACGACACCACACGACCAGTCCGCGCAACCCGCGCCACACCTACGCGGGCGCCGGCTGCGCCGAACACGAGCGCAGCAACGACACGACGGTCGGTCCGGTGCACCGGCATGTCGCGGGGACACGGACGGCCCACGGTGACCCACGACGGGGCAGCGACCGCAGGGACACCGGACGACAGCGCCGACCCGAGCAACCGGTCCGAGCATCCGGTCCGACCACCGCATCCGTACGAGCCGGAGGGCGACAACCATGAGGAACTCCAGCGGGAGCGTGCTCGCCCTGCTGACATCGTCGCTGCTGCTCGCCGCGTGCACCGGCAGCGGTGAGGTCGAAGAGGCCGGCCGCGCGTCCGACGCCGCGACCGAGTCGGGGCCGACGGCGGTGGCCAGCGAGATCGAGCGCGGCACCGTGATCGTCGGCTCGACGAGCTTCCCGGAGCAGGAGATCGTCGGCCAGATGTACGCGCTGGTGCTGGAACAGGCGGGCTACACGGTGGAGCGCAGCTTCGGGCTCGGGGCCCGCGAGGTCGTGTACCCGAAGATCGAGGCGGGCGAGATCGACGTCATGGCCGACTACCTCAACACCCTGCTGCTGCACGTGACCGAGGGCGCAGCCGAAGGAACGCCGAGCACCGAGGAGACCGCGGCGCAGCTCGAGAAGGAGCTGCCCGATGAGCTCACGCTGCTCGACCCCTCCCCCGCCCAGGACACGAGCGCGCTGGTCGTCACCCGCGAGACCGCAGACCGACTCGACCTCGAGGCGATCTCGGACCTGCGGGGTAAGGCGTCCGACCTCGTGCTCGGAGGGCCGCCGGAGTGCCCACAGCGGCCGCGGTGCCAGCCCGGCTATGAAGACGTCTACGGGCTGGAGTTCGAGGACTTCGCGCCACTCGACGTCGGCGGTCCGTTGACCACCGAGGCCCTCAACAGCGGCGAGGTCGACGTCGGCCACGTCTTCACGACGCAGAGCGCCATCGCGACCAATGACTGGGTCGTGCTCGAAGACGACCGGCAGCTGCAGGTAGCAGACAACATCACGCCGATCGTGCACCGCGACGTGCTGAACGACGAGATCCCACAGCTGCTCGACGAGGTGTCTGCAGCGCTGACCACGCAGAAGCTGATCGAGCTCAACGAACGCGTCGACGCCGAGGGGCAGTCGCCGGCGCAGGTCGCCCGGTCCTTCCTCGAGCAGGAAGGCGTGCTCGACAGCGGCGGTTGACGCCGCGGCGCACGTCGCTCCCGTGCGGCCCGCCGACGCGAGCCCGCGCGGCGCCCGGCGGCGCGCGTATCGTGGCCGCTCACGCAGCACCTTGTAGGAGGCGACGATGTCCAGCGACGGTGTACTGCTGCTCGACGGCGGCATGGGCCAGGAGCTGTTCACGCGCGGGCTGGCCCGGTCGGACAGCCTGTGGGGCGCGCGCGCCCTGATCGACGCACCCGAGACCGTGCGCGACGTGCATGCCGCCTACCTGACCGCGGGCGCGGACGTCATCACCACCAACACCTACTCCACGTCGCTGCCGGCGCTGGAGCGAGGCGGCGCCGCGGACCGCTTCGCCGAGCTCAACGAGACCGCCGGCAAGCTCGCCGTGCAGGCCCGCGACGACCACGGGCGCGACCTGCTGATCGCCGGGTCGCTACCCCCGCTCGGGGGCAGCTACCGGCCTGATCAGGTGGGCGACGACCTGTGGATGGTCGACAGCTACCGGCAGATGGCCGAGGCGCTCGCGCCGTTCGTCGATGTGCTGCTCGCCGAGACGTTGTCGACCGCGGCCGAGGCGCGCGCGGCGGCCAGCGCCGCGGTCAGCGTCGCCCGACCGATCTGGATCGGCTGGACGGTCGATGCCGACGGCCATCTGCTCGGCGGCGAGACGGTCACCGAGGCGTCCGAAGGGATGAAGGTCCACGGCGTGCTCGCCAACTGCGCCCCGCCCGAGGCGATCAGCCAGGCGCTGCCCGAGGTCGTCGCCACGCGCGCCGAGCGCGTCGGTGGCTACGCGAACGCGTTCGCCGGCGTACCGGAGGGCTGGGACGTCACCAACGCCGGCATCGATCAGCTCGGCGAGCGGCCGGATCTGGACCCCCAGGCGTACGCGGCGTTCGCCACCCGCTGGCTCGACGCAGGCGCCAACCTGGTCGGTGGATGCTGCTGCATCGGCGCCGAACACATCGCGACGCTGCGGCAGCGCATCGACGACCGCACCGCCTGACCCCGGTCGGATCACGGCCCCGCGAGGCCGCGGCACCCGGCACAGGCCACGAGGATGCCTCGCGGGCCGCGCCTCAGCGGAACAGCTCCTCGTCGGCGAGCAACCGCGCGACGGCAGCGAGATCCCCACCGAGCGGACGATCATCGTGCACCGGTCGCACGAGGGCGATGAGCCGCTCGGCGAGCGGGGCCAACCCCGCCGCGTACCGCTCATCGCGCAGCGCCCACGCCTGCCGCGCGGTCAGCAGCTCGCACGCGACCACGTCACGGACGAGCGGCACGATCTCGCGGACGTTCTCGCTCGCCTCGAACGCGAAGGTCATGGCGTCCTCCTGACCGAGCGAGGTGTCGGCGAGCCCGATCGACACCGGCACCGCACGCCGACGCAGCTCGTTGAGCACGCCGGTGACCCGCTTGTGCACGACCACCATGCCGGCCTGCGCGCCGGGCGCGTCGGTCAGCTGGTCGGGCAGTCCGGTGAACCGGCTGTCGAGCAGGCGGTGCACGCGCTGACCGGCGAGCTCGGCGGCGCGCACCAGCGCGGCGGCGAGCGCGTCGAGTCCCGCCGCGACGTCGATGGCGTGGAACCCGCCGGTGGAGACGAACCGCCCGCCGACGAACGCCGGTGAGTCGCTGACACCGCCCAGGGTGCGGCCGACGTCGTCGGCGAGACGGTCCACCGTGCGCCACAGGTGGGCCAGCACCTGCGGAGCGACGCGGAACGACACGGGCGCCTGCGTCTTCCGTTGCGGGTCCCCCGACCGGACGCGCGCGTGCAACCGGCCCGTCACCACGTCGAGCAGGCCGTCGCCCGCGAGTGCGGCGACCTCTGCGGTGTACGGCTCCAGCGGCGCCCGCAGCGCGTCGATCGCGCATGCGGTCGACCATTCCAGCTGACGGGCGACCGCAACCGCCTCGCGGTGACGGGCGATCGCCAGCGCGGCGGCGGCGGGCGCGCCGGCGAGCAGCGCGATGCCCTCCTTCTCGGCCGGCACGTAGGGCTCGAGCCCGCGACGCCGCAGCGCCGTCGCAGCCGGTTCGGTGGTGCCGTCGTCGGACAGCACCGAGCCGATCCCCAGCAGGGTCTGACCGGCGTGGGCGAGCGGGATGATGTCCCCGGCGCAGCCGATCGAGCGTCGGGGGATGGCGGGGGTGAACCCGTCATTGATGCGGTCCACGAGGAACCGGCACAGCTCGGGCGTGACCCCCGCATAGCCGCTGAGGAGGTTCACGAGGCGGACGACGAGCACCGCCCGCGCCTCGACGCGCGGCAGGTACGGCGCCCCGCCAACCGCCCGGCCGAGCAGCAGCCCGTGCTGCCACCGCTCGCGCGCGGCAGCGTCGAGGGCCTGCCCGCCCCGGTACCCGGTCCCGGTCGTCACGCCGTAAACCTCGTGGCCCCGCAACGCGTCGAGCATCGCCGCCCGCTGCCGGGCGACGTGCTCGAGCACGCCGCCGTCGAGGCGCAGCCGCGCACCGTCCCACGCGACGCGCCGGACGGTGTCGAGGTCGAGATCAGTGGCGTGGCGAAGCAGCAGCATCCGTGGCCATGGCGACGCGGACGGGGATCGAGGCGAGCGCAAGCATAGAAGAAGGGCGTCGCCAGCCGTCCGCTCCCTCATTGACGAAGCCGACAGAAACTACGAAACTGGGATCGCGCGCGCCCGGTGCGCGGTTGAGGAGCCGCGATGATCCGCTTCGAGTCCGTCACAAAGCGGTTCCCCGATGGCACCGTCGCGGTCGACGACCTGACATTGGAGGTCCCCGAGGGCGAGATCGTCGTGCTCGTCGGGCCGTCCGGCTGCGGCAAGACGACGACGCTGCGCATGGTCAACCGCATGATCGAACCGACCGACGGCACGATCGCCGTCGACGACAACGACATCATGCAGCAGTCGCCACCGCAGCTGCGGCGCGGCATCGGCTACGTGATCCAGCAGATCGGCCTGTTCCCGCACCGCACGAACGCCGAGAACATCGCGACCGTGCCCAAGCTCGAGGGCTGGGACGACGACCGCACCAGGAAGCGCGTCGAGGAACTGGTCGAGGTCGTCGGCCTCCCCGATCAGGTCATGGACCGCTACCCGCACCAGCTGTCCGGCGGCCAGCGCCAACGTGTCGGAGTCGCTCGCGCGCTCGCCGCTGACCCGCCGGTGATGCTCATGGACGAGCCCTTCGGGGCCGTCGACCCCATCGTCCGCGCGCGGCTGCAGGAGGAGTTCCTGCGCCTGCAGCGGGAGGTCCAGAAGACGATCGTGTTCGTCACCCACGACATCGACGAGGCGATCAAGATGGGCGACAAGATCG
>JAHWKT010000156.1 GCA_019347695.1 Actinomycetota bacterium
AGGTCATCCTCGACGAGCTGCGCTCCCTCATCGCCGCGCCGGCCGCGCTGGCGGATTCGCTGGTGTGACCGCCCGGGGCGACGGCCCGCGCCACGCGCCCCAGCCGAACGCCAAAGTGTCGCGCACACCGATCAGCGTCACGAAAATGGCGTAGCGCTTCGACGCCGCCGTGGTTGGTGTCCCGGACGCGCCCTCGTGTTCGCCAGGCGGTCGGCAGCCGGCGGGCGCGACAACCGACCGGCAGGTCCGATCGCCAAGGTCGCCAAGTATGATGTAGTCATACCCAAGACGAGGATCCACCCATGGCAGTCAAGAAGGTCGCCGTGACGCTGCCCGAGGAACTGTTCGAGATGGTCGAGCGGGCACGCATGATCGAGCACCGATCACGCTCTGAAGTCATCCAGGAAGCCCTGCGGACACACTTCGGCGAGCCCGTGTACGTCCCCACTGACGAGGAGCGTCGGATGCTCGACCAAGCACTCATGGACCTCCGGCAGCATCCCGAGTCCGGACGGTCCTGGGACGAGGTACGGCGTGAGCACTGGCCCCCTGTGTGAAGTTGCTCCTTCGACCGGCAGCGGTCGACGACATCCGTACTGCTCGCGACCACTACGCGGACGAAGATCCGCGCCTCGACGAGCAGCTGTGGCAGGACCTGGATCGGCTGTTCGCCCGGCTGGAGGCATTTCCCCGTAGCGCTCCGATCGTCGCCGGGTACGAGCCGGTCCGGCGGGCGGTGCTGCGACGGTTCCCCTATGTCGTGTTCTACCGGCTGACCGAGCCGGACAGGATCGATGTCCTGCGAGTCATCCACACCGCGCGGTCATCGGATGCCCGGCACACGTAACGTCGATCATCAGCGCGTGGCTCGAGGTCGGCTGCGTTCGCGATTGGCATGGGTCATCGTGGCGCCTGTTCTGGTTGCGTCGCTGGGCTGACGCCAGGCCGGGGCGACGGCCCGCGCCACGCGCCCCAGCCGAACGCCACCGCGTCACGCACACCGATCAGCGCGCGGAACGCGGCGACCACCACCAGCAGCGGCCCGTCGGCGCCGCCGACGAGCATGGCCACGAACACCACCTCGAACGCGCCGGCGCCCTGCGGCGCGATCGGGGTGAGAAAGCCGATGGCCCACGCCACCAGGAACACGCCGGCGACGACCGGTGCGGCGGGCACGTCCATGCCGAACGCGGCCAGGTAGACGGCGAAGGTCGCGGCCGACAGCGCCCAGAACGCGGTCATCCACAGCACCAGCGCGGCGAGGTCCCGCCACGACAGTGTCGGCGCCGTCGCCCCGCGGCGGGCGGCCAGCCAACCCAGCGCGCGGTTGAGGACCGGCGGTGCCGTGAGGACGGCCAGCGCGAGCACCCATGCCACGGCGGTCAGCTGCTGTCCCGGGAGCCGTCCGGCGGCGGCCAGCAACGCACCGCCGAGGCCCAGGCTGACCAGCACCGTGAGCACCGACTCGAGCACCGCGGTGACGGTCAGCGCGCCGAGACGGATGCCCGCGGCGCGCAGCATCGCGCCACGGCTGATCGCGTACCACACGCTGCCAGGGACGTACCGGGCGGGCACGCTGCGCGCGGTGGCACCCAGGACGGTGCTCCACCCCACCCGCTGACCGGTCGCAGCGAGCGCACGGACCCAGAACGACGCGCTGAGCGCCAGTTGCCCGAAGCTGAGCGCCAGCGCCGCGGCGAGCAGCCATGGCCGGTCGACCCGGGCGAGCTCGATCACCGCGTCGCGGTTGCCGACGAGCGCCCGCAGCAGCAGGGCGGCGAGCAGGACGAGCCAGGCGACCCGCGCGATCCGCACCCACCGGTCCGTCACGTCAGCCTCCAGCCTCCGCGAGCGCCAGGACGTCGTCGAGGACGGTGTCGTTGACCCGCTCGCGCGCACGCAGTGCCGCCAGGGCGGCCTCGAGCCCGTCGTCGCGCCCCGTCACGTCGACGATCGCCGCACCCAGCCCGTCGAGCCCGTCGGCCGTCCACGGCAGCAGGCGCGCGGACGGTCCCATCGGCTCAGCGAGTCCCGCGAGCTTCGGATCGTAGCCGATCAGCGTCGCCGGTCGGCCGGCGAGCAGGGCGCCGATGGCTGCGTGATAGCGCATGGCCACCACCACGCGGCTGGCCGCGATCACCTCCAGGACGTCCTGTGGCCGTGGGCTGACCAACGTCACCGGCGCCCGCATGTGGTCGGCGACGCGGCGGTGCAGCAGGTCGTCCCAGTCGCGCTGCATGGCCACCATGCGCACGGGCAGCCGCAACCGCGCTGCGGCCTGGTCGAGCCCACGCGCCAGCCGCGTCACCATGTGCGCCGCGGTGACGTCACGGCCTCCTCGGGTGCGCACGGGCAGCCAACCATGTGCGGCGCGCCAGGGTCGCAGACACGCGCAGATCACGTCCTCGGCGGCGGCCTGCGGCGACGGCAGCGAGAACGCGAGATCGGCGCCGAGGCGGACGTCGTCGACGCCGATCTCCCGCAGCACCTCGACCGACTGCCGGTCACGCACACTGATCGCGACGGCCCCGCGCAGCGCCCGGCGCACCTGCGCTCGTCCGGCCGCGGTGCGCAGCGGGCCGGCCCCCAGGCCGACGCCGCCACGGGGGATCCCCGCGACCGCGGCCAGCGCCGGGCGCGACAGGTGGTACGGCAGGTTGAACGCCGACGTCTGGTCCTGCAGCAACCCGCCGCCGCCGACGAGCAGGGCGTCGGCCGACCACACGGCGCGGATGGCCGCAGGCGACAGATGGCCGACGCGCTCGACGTCGCTGCCGTCGGCGTCGGTCGGCCCGGTGGTGATCGCGGTCACGTGCGTTCCTCGCGCGAGCAGCTTGCGGTGCAGCGCCGCGAAGATCAGTTCGTCGCCCGCGTTGGCCGAGCCGATCCAGGCGGCGACCGTCACCCGCATGGCAGTGCGGAGCTCGGCTGTCGTGCAACCTCGAAGAGTAGTCTTAGTATCACTATGAGTGTTTCCTTCGGGGCGGGGAGGTGCCGCCCCTGGCGTCGGACGTGAAGCCTAGGTCGTCTGACCCGATCGTCTGACCCGAGCGACAGGACTCCACGATGCACGCGCGGCGGACCGGCTGGCAAAGCCTGGCGATCTTCGCCCTGGCGGTGCTGAGCGTGGTCACCGGCGTGGCGGCAGCGATCGCGGACGCGGACCCGGATCGACGCCGCAACGCGGACGTGGTCACCGTGCCCGAGCTCGCCGACGACGGCACCGCGACCGGCGGGGGGCGGCCGCGCGTGCGTGACATCAGGTCGACGCTGTACGACGTGACCGCCATCCCGGTGCCGGCCGCGGACGGCGCGGTGACCGTGGCCTACACCGTGGAGCGAGCCGGCGAGGCCGAGATCGTGACCACCCGCGCCGCAGATCTCGCGGCCGCCGATGAGCTCGTCGACGAGCTGCGGTCGTCGCCGCGCGTGGCCGCGGCCGAGATCGACACGGTGTTCGCCGCCCTGGGCGAGGGCGAGCGCAGCGAGCCGGTGGGTGGGGATCCCGAGCGCGACCGGCAGTGGGGCCTCGACCTGCTCGACGCCGAGAAGACGTTCACCCGCGGCAACGCCTGCGGCCAGACGATCGCGGTGATCGACTCGGGGGTGGACGGGGGACACCCGGATCTGCAGGGGGTCGTGCGGACCGGCAAGAACCTGGTCAGCAGAGGCATCGGTGCGACGGACCGCAGCGGTCACGGCACCGAGGTCGCCGGCGTGGCGGCGGCCGCCCATGGCAACGGCACGGGGATCAGCGGCATGGCGCCGGGGGCGCGGGTGCTGCCGGTCGGCATCGAGGACGCCGCCGGCCAGATGCACGCCAGCGACCTCGCGCAGGCGATCAAGTACGCGATCGAGCACGACGCCACGGTGATCAACCTGTCGCTGGGCGGGCCGGTGCGGTCGCCGAACGTCGAGTACTGGCTCGAGCGGGCCCACGAGGCCGGCATCTCGGTGATCGCCTCGGCCGGCAACGCCTACCCCAACGACAACCCGACGATCTGGCCGGCCGCGTCACCGTGGACCATCGCGGTCGCCGCGGTCGCCCCGACCCGGGTGTGGGCGCCGTTCTCGAGCACGGGCGAGTACGTCGACCTGGCGGCGCCGGGTGTCGCGGTGCTGACGACGGCACGCGGCGGTGGCTACGTCGCCGGCAACGGCACCTCGCTGGCCGCGCCGTTCGTCTCCGCGGCCGCGGCCATGCTGCGGGCCAAGGACGAGGCGCTCACCCCGCAGCGGGTGCGTGAGCTGCTGATCGACACGGCGACCGACGTCGGCCCGACCGGCCGGGACGCGCGCTTCGGTCACGGGATCGTGGATCCCGCCGCGGCGCTGCGGACCCTCGACGGCCCGCCGGCGCCGTGCTTTGTCGACATCGACGACCTGACCCTGGCCAACCAGATCGAGCGGCTCGGCCTGGCGGGTGTCACCGACGGCTGCGCCAGACGCCGGTTCTGCCCGGCGCGTGCGGTCACCCGCGGGCAGATGGCCACGTTCCTCGCCCGGGCGATCAGCCAGCCGGCGACCGACGCCGACTTCTTCTCCGACGACGACGCCAGCCCGCACGAGGTCGGGATCAACCGGCTCGCGCAGGCCAACATCGCGCGTGGCTGCACGGGCACTCGCTTCTGTCCGCACACACCCGTCACCCGCGGGCAGATGGCGGCGCTGATCTCCCGTGCACTGGATCTGCCGTCCGCCGGCGTCGACGCCTTCGCCGACGACGGACGCAACCAGCACGAGGCGGCGATCAACGCGCTCGCGGCGGCGGACATCACCAGCGGGTGTGATGCCGGCCGTCCCGACCGGTTCTGCCCCGACGACACCGTCACCCGCGCGCAGATGGCGGCGTTCCTCGCCCGCATGATGGATCACGGATCCGACCGGTGACGGTGCGATCGCCGCTGACGGTGGTGGCTGCGGCGCTGCTCGCCTCGGCGCTGCTGTTCGCAGCGCCCGACACCGCGCGCGCCGTGGTGGGCACGCCGGTCGAGGTGCCGACGCCGTCGCCCTCGGTGCGCGTGAGCGGCGCCGGATGGGGCCATGGCGTCGGCATGAGCCAGTACGGCGCGCAGGCGCAGGCGCTGGCCGGTTGGGGGGTCGACCGCATCCTGAGGTACTGGTACCGCGGGGTCGACATCGACCGCACGGCCGACAGCACACGTGCCATCGTCGTGGGCATGGCCACCGACGCCACCCGTCCGGGGGTCGAGATGACTGAGGGTGTCGGGCAGTGGCTGGTGTGCGCCGGCGGGTGTGCGCCGGCGCGTGACGTGGCCGGCCTGCCGCTGACCCAGACCCCCGCGTCAGGCACGTGGTCGGTGGTGGCGACCACCGATGGGACGCTGTCGCTGCGGCGCGACGGCCAGACGCTGTGGGAGGGCACGACGGCGGACACCCTGCGGTTGCGGCTGAGCACCAGCGGACGCCAGCGGGACGTCGCCAGGGTGCTCGGTACCCGCCACCGGTGGGGCGCGCTGGAGTTCGCGTCGCCAGGCGGCGGATGCGCGCCGCCGCAGCTGTGCGTGACGGCACGGCTGCCGTCGGTCGAACGTTATCTGCGGGGGCTGGGCGAGATGCCGTCGAGCTGGGCCGACGCCGCGTTGGGCGCGCAGGCGACCGTGGGCCGCACCTTCGCGCTGCGCATGCGGGCGGGTGGCCTGCGAGCGTCGTGCCGCTGTCACCTGCTGGCCACACCGGCGCACCAGGTCTACGCCGGGCTCGACAAGGAGGAGGGCCCCTCGGGCGACCGGTGGGTGGCGCAGGTGGACGCCACCTCCGGCAAGGTCGTCCGCCATGACGGCGCGCTGGCCGGCACGTTCTACTCGTCGTCGCACGGTGGTCGCAGCGAACGCATCGCCGACAGCTACGCGTACGCCGCGCCGCAGTCGGCCTACCCCTACCTGCGCAGCGTCGCCGATCCCTGGTCGCGGGATCCGGCCGTGCGCAACCCGTACGCGCGGTGGACGCAGACGGTGGGCAACCGCGCGTTCGCCCGGTACGTCGACGACCGCCTCGTTCGGGTGACCGGCGTGACCGTGCGCGCACGCACCCGCGGCGGCACCCCCGTCGAGCTCCGGGTCACCGGACAGGACCGGTCCGGCGCCACGGTGACCAGCACCTTCGCCGGGGTCGACGGCAAGCCCGTCGGCGACCGTCGGGTGTGGATCGCCGGGGCGGAGCTCAAGCAGCGGTTCTCGCTGCGCTCACAGCAGATCACCCGGATCGGCCTGGCGCCGTTCCACGACGACGACGCAACCACCCACGAGTACGCGACCGCGAGCCTGGCGGCCACCGGCGTGGTACGCGGCTGCGACCCCGACCGCTTCTGCCCGCACGTCGCGGTGACCCGGGCGCAGACCGCCGCGCTGCTGACGCGGGCGTTCCAGCTGCCGACGCCCGCCGTCGACCGGTTCGATGACACCGGTGCCGCACACGATGCGGCGATCAACGCCCTTGCCACCGCAGGGGTCACCGAAGGCTGCGCGCCCCGCCGGTTCTGCCCCGCCCGCCGCCTGCGACGCGGACAGATGGCGTCGCTGCTGGCCCGCGCGCTCGAGCTGCCGGCGGCAGCGCGCGACGCCTTCGGCGACGACAACGCCACGACCCACGAGGACAACATCGACCGGCTGGCCGCGGCGGGGGTCACCCTGGGCGATGCCGACGGTCGTTTCCGGCCGAACGCCACGGTCACCAGGGCGCAGATGGCCGCGTTCGTGCTGCGGTCGCTGCGCTGGGCGGCGCGCGGATCCGGTGGCACCGGCAGCACGGCGGCACCCACGCAGGCACCCACGCCGGCGCCGTGAACACTTCGTGACACGCGCTACGGCGACCCTGGAACGGTCAAGGACGCATCGCGGCGGCCGACCTCGACCACATGGGCACACCGCACACCCCGGACATGACTGGACGCCGTTGCATGCCGACCACCGCCCGACGGCGCTCGTCGGCGTCGGTCGCAGCGCCGCGGTGGGTGCGACGGCCGGTCCTGGCGTTGCTCGTCGCGCTGCTCGCGGTCGTCTGGACGCCGGTCGAGGTCGACGCCGCAGCGCGCTACGCCGACGAGGAGCGGCGGTTCCTCGATCTGATGAACAACGAACGGCGCGCGACGGGGCTCGACGACCTGGTCGCGACGCCGGCGGTGGCCAGCGTCGCCCGCGCCTGGTCGCAGACGATGGCGTCGGACGGCCGGCTGCGGCACAACCCGCGGGTCGGCGAGCAGCTGACCGTGGAGTGGTCGCGGTGGGGCGAGAACGTGGGGTGGGCCTCCAACGCGGGCGGCGGGGATCTCGCGACCGTGACCCGCCGGCTGCACCGCGGGTTCATGGACTCCGCCGGACACCGCGCCAACATCCTCGGCAGGTTCAACCAGGTGGGTGTCGGGGTCGCCGTCGACCGCAACGGCACCATGTGGGCGACGATGGTGTTCATCAAGGGCCCATTGGACCGCACGGCGTCGCACCCCAGCGACATCGCGGGCAACAGCCATCGCGCTGCGATCACTGCGGCC
Organism: Actinomycetota bacterium; assembly: GCA_019347695.1. Classification (GTDB taxonomy): domain Bacteria; phylum Actinomycetota; class Nitriliruptoria; order Euzebyales; family JAHELV01; genus JAHELV01. Next base: position 7,511 of record JAHWKT010000156.1, read on the forward strand.
TGGGAGCGCGGCCTGATCGATGCGTGCGACGGCGGGCGCAGGTTCTGTCCGCACCGCAACGCCAGCCGCCGGATCGTCGCGACGACCGTCGCCAGGATGCTCGAGCTCGAACCGACCTCAGGTCGCTACTTCACCGATGTCACCGGGACCAGCGAGATCAACGCCCTGGCCGAGGCGGGCATCGTCAACGGCTGCGCGCCGGGACTGTTCTGTCCGGGCCGGTCGGTCTCCCGTGCACAGGTCGCCGCGCTGCTCGTTCGTGCCCTCGACCTGCCCGCGGGCGCCGGCCAGCGCTTCACCGACCTGCCCGCCGGCTACGTGCACACCGATGCCGTCAACGCGCTGGCGGCCGCCGGTGTGACCCGAGGCTGCGACACGCGCCGGTTCTGCCCGGCCGGCAGGGTCACCAGGGCGCAGCTGGCCAGCTTCGTCATCCGTGCGCTGGATCGCTGACCCGATGGGGCTACGGTTGGTCGTGACCGGGGCACG
>JAHWKT010000029.1:0-8561 GCA_019347695.1 Actinomycetota bacterium
GGTGCAGCACGACGTGGGCGGGATCGACGGGCGCGGGATCGACGTCCGCGGGGAGGCGGACGGCGAGGCCGCCGTGGTCGCCGTGGGGCAGGCGGTAGCCCAGCGTCGCCACCAACGACAGCGACCGCTCGACCTCGTGGACGTCGTCGGCGACGCGGTGCCGCACGTCGAGCAGCGCGCCGGGGAAGTCGTCGGAGACCGCGGCGATCGTGGGCACACCGGCGAGGCGGAGCAGCAGTGCGGCCGGCAGCGGCGACTGGTGGAACGAGGTCAGGACCACCGCCTGGTCGAGGCGCAGGCCGGCCAGGTCGTCGACCAAGGCCAGGATCCGCGTGCGGTCGACCTCGGTCGCGTCCGGGTCGATCCACGCGGCGCGGTGCTCCACGAGGGCGTCCACGCCGGGCAGCAACTCCGCCGCGGCGCGGCCGTTGGGGCCGCACCACAGCGTCACACGGCCGGCGGTGGCGGCGACGGCGCGCACCGCGGGACCGGCGAGCAGCACGTCGCCGGCGCTGTCGGGCCGCACGACGAGCACGTGTGTGCGGCGGTCGGGCCCCGGGCTCACGACCAGCCTCCGAGCGCCAGCTCCGCGGCGTGGCGCAGGTCGCGGGCGACGACCGGAGCGTCGGCGATCTCGGCGTCGCGGGTGACCGCGGTCGGGACCAGGACCGCCCGGGCGCCGGCGGCGTGGGCGGCGGCCACGTCGCTGCCGATGTCGCCGATCACCACACACTGGCGGACGTCGACGCCGAGGCGTCGGGCGGCTTCGCGCACCAGGCCGGGGTGCGGCTTGCGGCAGGCGCAGCCGTCGTCGGGACCGTGGGGGCACACCACCCACGGGCCGAGCGGACCGAGCAGCTGCTCGATACGCGCGTTGACCACGGCGACCTGCGCCGGGGTCAGCAGCCCCCGGGCGATCCCGCTCTGGTTGGACACGACGGCCGTGGGGACACCGGCCTCGCGGATCATCGCCACGGCGTCGCGCGCGCCATCGCGCAGTTCGACCTTCTCCGGGTCGCCGTTGTAGGCGACGTCGGTGACCAGCGTGCCGTCGCGGTCGAACAGCACGGCCGCCGTCCAGTGCCCGTTCGCCCCGCGGGCCAGCACCCCGACCCATCCGCGCAGCCAGTGCCAGGTCGCGGCCGGGGGGATCGCCACGCTGGTCGCCAGCATCGTGACGACCTCGGCGACGGTGCGCGGCCCCGGCGCGATGCGCTCGTGCGTGAATGCCGCGGTCAGCGCCGTCCACAGCGCGAGCGCCGCAGCCGCGAACCGGCGGCGGCCGGTGCCGGCCGCGACAACGGTCGTGACCAGTGCCGTCGTCGCGATCAGATGCCGGCGCCGCCGGCCGCGGGGCGTGTGCGCACGTGCACGCCAGTCGGGCCCGTGGCGTGCGCGCAGCACCGGGTCGTCGGCGTTGCCGCGCTGCAGCCGGACGCTGATCCACGGATCGGCCGGACGCACGGGGTGGCGCACCGCTCGGTGTCCGTCGACGATCCGCCAGCCGCGCTCGGTGATCCGCAGGCCGAGGTCGGCGTCCTCGCGGTACGCCCGCGTGAACCGCTCGTCGAAGCCGCCGACGGCCACCAGGGCCGCACGGCGGTAGGCCATGTCGGCGGTCGCCCACCGTGCCTGTTCCAGCCCGGCGACGTTGCGTTCCCAGTCCGTCGGTGCCCGCTGCGTGGGCAGTGGCACCACGACGCGTCCCTGTGTGCCCGCTACGTCGGCCCCGATCCGCAGGTCGTCGGCCAGCAGCGCGAGCCAGTCGTCGCCGACCACGACGTCGTCGTCGAGGAACGCGACCCACGGCGTGGTCGCGGCGCGCCATCCGATGTTGCGCGCGGCCGCGGGCCCGCGGGCGCGTCCGGCCGGCACCGTCGTCACCCGGTCGACCAACCCGGGTGCCAACGGACCGGTCGGCAGCGCCTGGTTGCGGTCGCGGCGGTCGTCGACCAGGAGGATCGCGTCCGGCGGTGGGCCGCTGGCGCGGCCGAGCGAGGCGAGCAGGTCGACGAGCGACGGCCGGCCGATCGTCGGGACGACGATCGTGACGTGTGACGTCATGGTCCGGCCGTCCTGTCGTCGAGGGTGGCGGAACCGGACGCCGTGCTGCCGCGACCGGCGAGTCCGCGGCGCCGCACGAGGAATGGGCCGAGCGCGAGCGCGTCGACCGGCGCCGAGCCGAAGCACTCCAGCGCATCACGGGGGTCGTCGACCATCGGCCGCCCCGCGGTGTTCAGGCTGGTGTTGACCACGACCGGCACGCCCGTGCGGCGATCGAGCTCGCGCAGCATCCGGGCGACCAGCGGTTCGGTGTCGGCGTCGACCGTCTGGATCCTGGCCGTGCCGTCGACGTGGACGACGGCCGGGATGCGCTCGAGCCATCCCGGCCGCACCTCGTGGGTGAACAGCATGAATGGGCTCGGCAGCTGACCGGCGAAGATGTCTGCCGCACGGTCGGCGAGCACCATCGGCGCGACCGGCCGGAACTGCTCGCGTCCCTTGACGTCGTTGAGCCGCTTGAGGTTGTCGGCACGGGTCGCGTTCGCCAGCAGGCTGCGGTGCCCGAGCGCCCGCGGTCCGTACTCGCTGCGCCCCTGGAACCACGCGACGACGCCGTTGCCGGCGATGACCTCGGCAACGGCCACCGCGATGTCATCGGGGCGTTCGAACGCGATGTCGGCCGTGACCAACCAGGCCGCGAGCTCGTCGTCGGTCCACGACCGTCCGAGCGCCGCGGTCGTCATCGCCGCGATCCGGTCGCCGTTCGCCGCGGCCACGTGCAGCGCGCCGCCCAGCGCCGTGCCGGCGTCGCCAGCCGCGGGCTGCACCCACACGTGGTCGAACGGTCCCTCGGCCGCCAGCCGGGCGTTCGCGACGCAGTTCAGGGCGACGCCACCGGCCAGAGTCACGACGTCGCGCCCGCAGCGGCCGTGCAGCCAGCCGGCCAGGTCCAGCAGGACCTCCTCGAGCCGCACCTGGGCGGTCGAGGCGAGATCGGCGTGCGCTGCGGTCCATTCAGCCCCGGCGCGGCGGCGTGGCGCGAACGTCGCCCAGTCGATCGGCTCGACCCGGAAGCCGCCGTCGCCGGTCGTGCGCACCAGCTCGCGGAACTGCGGCAGCCAGCGGGGCCTGCCGTACGACGCCATCGCCATGACCTTGTACTCGTCGCTCGAGCGACGAAAGCCCAGGTGCGCCGTGACCTCCTCGTACAGCAGCCCGAGGGAGTGCGGCAACGTCTGGGCGGCGAGAACCTCCAGCTGGCCACCGGTCGACACCCCGGCCAGGTGTGACGCGGCCTCGCCGCGGCCGTCGAGCACAAGCACCGCCGAGTCGCGGTGAGGAGCGGCCAGGTAGGCCGACGCGGCGTGGGCGACGTGGTGGGGCACGAAGCGGACCTGCGCGGGGTCGAGCCCAGGCAGCGCCGTGCGCAGGAACAGCGGCGCGCGCTGCGCGTAGAGGGTGCGCAGCCCCTCCCAGTCGTCGGCGACCACGTCACCAGTGAACGGTTGCGCCAGTGCGGGATCGTAGGAGTAGGCGACAGCGTCGAGCTCGGCGGGCTCCAGGTCGGCGGCGTCCAGGCACCACCGCATCGCATGCTCCGGCAGCTCCCAGGTGGCGAACGGCACTGGCGGCTTGCCATGCTTGCGCCGCGTGAACCGCTCCTCCTCCGCCGCAGCCACGATCTGGCCGTCGACGACCAGCGCTGCGGCTGGATCGTGAAACACCGCGTTGACTCCGAGCACCCGCATGGGCCCACCTTCGTATGCGCAGCCGGACGGCTGCGGACTCGAACTGGTGCGGCGGGGACACGGCCGGCGGATTCCGGCGAGGGCCTGGCCGGAGAGAGCGCCGTCATACCCGAGCGGTGATGATTCACGCATGTGAAATACGCCGTGTGTGCACGCCGTGGTCGGGAACTGTCCGGATGGACGAGGCGGCGATCGGAGCAACAGGATGGCAGACCGCCGCACGACGGTCGTGATGATCACCCGCGACCGGGTCGCCGAGGCCACGCGTGCGCTTGCCACGCTCGCGCGCCTGCCCGAGCAGCCGCCGGCCGTCGTCGTCGACAACGGCTCGCCGGACGGCACTGCGGCGTCGCTTCAAGGGGAGCATCCCGATGTCGAGCTGATCGCGCTGCCGCACAACCTCGGTGCGGCGGGGCGCACGCTGGGGGTGCGAGCCGCGGCCAGCCCCTACGTCGCCTTCTGCGATGACGACACGAGCTGGGAGCCCGGCGCGCTCGCCCGCGCGGCCGACCTCCTCGACGCGCACCCGACCGTCGCGGTCGTCGCCGCGCACGTGCTGGTCGGCGACGACGGGCGCGACGATCCGGTGTGTCGCGAGATGGCCGACAGCCCGCTGCCCCGTGTGCCCGAGCTGCCGGGCGTGCCGATCCTCGGCTTCCTGGCGGGCATGTCGGTCGTGCGGCGCGACGCCTACCTCAGCGTCGGCGGGTTCCTCCTGCGCGACGGCGTTGGCGGTGAGGAGGCGTGGCTGGCCGCCGACCTCGCGTCAGCCGGCTGGCACCTGATCTACGTGCCCGACGTCGTGGCCCGCCACCTGCCCTCGCTACGGCGCGACACGGTCCGGCGACGGCGGGTCGACGTGCGTAACGCGCTGTGGTTCACCTGGTCGCGGCGGCGGCCCCGGGTGGCGGCCCAGCGCACCATGGCGCTGCTACGGGCTGCGTGGCGGGACCGCGACGAGCTCGCCGGTGTGGTCGATGCGCTCCGTGGCATCGCGTGGGTCCGTCGTCACCGCCGACCGCTGGCGCCTGTGGTCGAGACCGGCCTCCGCCAGCTCGACGCCGCCGGGCATCGCTGACAAGGGGATCGTGATCGGTCGTCGCCACCGAGCATCCGGGCGCAGCCCTTGGCTGACGGCCCCTACCGTGCGTTGCGGCATCGACGGTTTCGCGCTGCTTGTTGGACGTCTACCGTGCATAGTGCACGGTAGGCGTCCGTCCAACGGCGCCAGACCGGTATCGACGATGGTCCGACGTCACGGTGAGTGATCGGCTACCCTGCGATCTCGCGGATCCTTGTGGCCTGGAACCGCAGGACCTGCACGATGGTCGCCAGTCCGCGTGCGATCGAGAGCAGGTACACGGCGATGGCGAGGCGACGCACGCCCTCCAACTGGATGGCCCACATCTCGGCGTTGGCGAGCGCGCTGGCGCTGCCACCGGCGATCGCCGATGCCGCGACGAAGTGCAGGATCACCGCGGCGAGCAGCGTCATCATCGCCATCATCATGCCGACGATGAACAGCCGGGCGGTACCCGGCATGCGCAGCGCGTGCACCTCGGCGCCGGCGGCCTCCTGGACGGCACCGCCACCTACGCGGAACTCGCCAGGATCCGCGCGATCGCGAACGAGATCGCGGCGAACACCGACGCGAAGCCGAGGAACATGAAGCCAGGCACCACATGGTTGAGCGCCGCGATGGTGGTCTCGGCCCCTGCGGACGCGATCGCGTCCGCCCGCACGATCGCCAGGATGAAGCCGACGGCGAACGCCATGAGCGCCATCGCGAACATCGGCAGCCACAGCACACGACCGATCCGTTGCGGCAGGATGCGGCCGGGTGTGCGGTCGAAGGTCTTGAACTTGAAGTCGGTGACGGTTGCGGCAGTCATGGTGGTACCTCCTAGCTCCCGGTCTCGATGATCCGTCCGATCCGCCAGAACTGGAACGCCAGCACCTTGGCGATCGTCGCGAGCGCCAGCACGATGCCGGCGAGCAGCAGTCCGAGTCCGAGCTCACGGAACGGGCCGAGCCACGCGAAGTTGGCGGCAATCGTGACGGCGTCGGTCTGGGTGGCGGCCCACAGGTAGATCACGAACTGCGCGATCGAGACCATCATCCCGGTCATCATCAACCCGACGAACGCCTTGGCGGTCAGCGGCATCCGCAGGGTCGTGACGGGCACCCCGAGGCTGACCTGCACCTGCCCACCTCCGCTGCGAAGGCCCGCCAGGATCGATCCCAGCAGGAACGAGATGCTGCCCAGCAGCATGGCTTCCCCGAGGAACTGCAACCCCTGGGTCCATGCGGCCAGGGTCGTCGCTGACGATCCGTCGGCCGCGGCTCCCGACCAGAACAACGACACGATCAGTCCAGCGACGACCGCCATTGCGCCCATGGCGAGCATCGGCGCCCACAGCGCCTGTGCCATCCGGTCGATGAACAGCGGCCGTGGTTCGTCGGCGGTCACCGTGGTGCGGCCATGGGCGGTGGTCGTCGTGCCCTGCGCGAGCGCGGCGTTCGCGACGGCGGCGTCCGTCTCGGCCTTGAGTGCCGGCAGCGCTGTCGTGACGCTGTCGACCAGCCACAGGCGGACGAGGATGCCCACCAGGATCACTGCGATGCCGAACTTGATCACCGCGAAGGCGGTGGTCGTCAGGCCGAACGACCACGCGAGTGTCGCCGCGCGGCCTGCCGCGCCGGTGTCCGCGGCGGCGGTCAGGTTCGCGATCAGGGTGATCGTCGCGAGGCCGACACCCAGGACGCCGAGCGCCAGCCCGAGCGTGCGGTGCCCCGATCTGCTCCGGTAGTCGGCGTTCTCGCGTGGGCGGGTGAGCGTCCGCGGCAACGCCGTGGAAATGGTCGCCATGTCGGGTCTCCCTTCGTTTGACCATCACGACGGGTCCAACCCCGCGTGTCCCGCGGTCGAGCCGGCAGTGTCTGCGACGTGACGATGATCGTGCGCTTGTGAATTCCGCACGTAGTCGTCGCCAGCTTCGGCGGCCGTGACCGCGCGATCCCCGACGGCGCCCGCCGGCTCGAGCGCGCGCTGACCGCCGCCGGCGTCGAGCACGACGTCAGGGAGTATCGCGACGCGGGGCACTCGTTCCTCAACCGCCACAACCTCGGCCCGTTCTCGGTGCTCATGCGGGTCGCCGGCGCCGGCTACCACCATCCGTCCGCCGAGGACGCCTGGCGCCGGATCCTCCAGCTCTTCGACGTCCACCTCCGCGGCGGCCCGCTCGGGTAGGGGTTGGCGTTGCCGGCGGCGGTCATCTCGACCGTTGCCACGCGGCCGCGGCCAGCAGTGACGTCCCATTGCTGGCCCAGTGCACGAGCCACGGGGCGGCGACGTGGCCGCCGGCGAACCGCAGCCGGCCGAGCGCAAGCCCCGCCGTCGTCGTCACCGCCACGGCAGACGTGCACGCCCACGCGCGTCCAGTCGTGACGCCGTTCGCGCGCAGCGCCGCCAGCGTCGGCCCGATGTGCCACAGGCCGAACGCGACCGACGAGGCGAGCAGCCCGGTTCGTCGACCGCTTCGATCGGCGGCGAGACCGAGTAGCACCCCGCGGAACACGACCTCCTCGAACGCTGCGGTACCGACCGGTACCCGCACGAGCGTCTGCCATACCAGATCCCGGCGATCCAGCGTCGCGCGCCGGTCGGCCAGCAGACGCCGACCGCTGGGACGGCGCGCCGCCACAGCGGCGCCGATCGTCACCGCCGCAGCGGTCGCTGCCGCGGCGCGCAGCCCGAGCCGCAGCGCGCGCGCGGCGCTGGACGGTCCGAGGCCGAGTTCGACCCACGACACGCCGCGGCGACGTGCGCCCACGACCAGCCCGACGCCGACACCGAGGTTGCGCACGGTGTACCAGCCCTGCCGTGACTCGCGCAGGTTCGTCAGCAGGCTGTAGGCCAACAGCGCGACGGCGATCGCCGCTCCGGAAGGGCCACGCACCTCTCGCGCCGCAGTCATCGACGGCCGCCTACCCGCCGACGTGAGCTGTGTCGGCTGAGGCCCGGATGTGGGTGCTGGCCGCCACGGCTGCGGAGCAGGTGGGGTGCTGTGTCGGCTGAGGCCCGGATGTGGGTGCTGGCCGCCACGGCCGCAGGAGGCGGGGGATCACAGCGCCTTGCCGGGGTTGAAGCGACCGTCCGGGTCGAGCGCATGCCTGACCCGCCGCTGGACCTCGAGCTGCACCGGGTCGAGCTCCCGCTCGATGTAGTCGCGCTTGAGGGTGCCGATGCCGTGCTCCGCCGCGATCGTCCCATCGAGCTCCAGTGACAGGTCGAGGATCGCGGCGAACGCCTGCTTCGCCCGCTCGAGCTCCTCGGGATCATCGGGGTCGATGACGAACAGCGGGTGCATGTTGCCGTCGCCGGCGTGCCCGATGGTCGCCATCTGCACCCCGGTGTCGTCGCCGATCCTGGTGATGCCCGCCAGCAGTTCGGTGAGCCGTTCCCGCGGCACGGCGACGTCCTCGGGCAGCAGCAGTTTGCCGAGCTGCTCCATCGCGGGCCACACCCGGCGGCGCGCCTCGATGAGTAGATCGCCCTCCTGTGGGTCCGTCGCGTGGTACACGAAGCTCGCGCCCCCGCGCTCGCAGATGGCGGCGATGGCGGCGATCGTCGTGTCGGCGTCATCGCCGGCGGCCTGGATGAGCAGCAGGCATGCGGCATCGACGTCGAGGTCCATGCGGTACGCGGCCTCGACCTGACGCAGCGACGCCCGGTCGAGGATCTCCATCATCGACGGCTCGTGCCCGTCGGCGAACACCATCGCGATCGCGGTGCCGGCGGGCGCCAGC
>JAHWKT010000029.1:8661-28559 GCA_019347695.1 Actinomycetota bacterium
GCCTGTTTGAGATCGGCGTTGATGACGCCCGGCTGCACGCGGGCCATGCGGTTGGTCGTGTCGACGTCGACGATCTCGTCCATGCGGTGCAGCGACAGCAGCAGGCAGCCGTCGATCGCGTTGGCGCCACCGGTGAGTCCCGAACCGGCGCCGCGGGGGACCACGGGGACGTCGGCGGCGTTCGCCGCCCGCACCGCCGCCACGACCTCATCGGTCGACCGCGGCACCACCAGCGCCGCCGTCTCGCCCGCGGACTCGAAGACCGCGCGGTCCTGGGCATACGACGCCAGCACGCGGCGGTCGGTCTGGATGCGCGTCGCTGGCAGCCGTCGGCGCAGTTCTCGAGCAGCCGCGTCATCGTGTGCTCCCAGCGTCGGGTCGATCGTATATCGGCCGGCACGTTCGGGCGGCGTGCACCATTCGGTCATTGAAGGTCTCTACGGCGCTGCGCGATCGGCAAGTGGGGAGCGCAGTGCGGTCAGCCGGTCGTCGCAGGGCAGTGCGTCGAGGATGATCTGGCACACCTCGGCGAACTGCGCGAGCTGCTCGTCGGACAGCCGGTCGATGATCAGCTCCCGGACGGAGCGGGCGTGGACCGGCGCGGCGTCGACAACCTTGTCCCAGCCGGCGGGAGTCAGCACGGCCTGGGTCGCACGCCGGTCGTCGGGCGACGGCTGCCGGCTGACCCATCCGGCCGCCTCGAGACGGCGCACCACGTGGGACAGCCGCGACAGCGAGGCGTTGGTCAGCGACGCGAGGTCGGTCATCCGACGCGTGTGACCGGGCGCCTCGGACAGCATCGCGAGCACCATGTAGCTGAACAGGCTGAGCTGCGTCTCACGTTGGAGCGGCGCGTCGAGCGCGCCCGGCAGCAGCTGGATGACAGCGGCGACGCGGCGCCACGCCCGCTGCTGGGTCGCGTCGAGCCACGGATTCGAGTCGCCGCACATCGACGCCAGAGTAGCCATTCGATTGACGCTTCAAGCATGGTCGGCGACTTTGTTGATGCTTCAAGATTCAAGATCGTTGACCAGGCGATCCGGCGGCCGCGTTGCTCGGGGGGCCGGACTTCGCGACGTTCGACACGTACAGGTACCGGAGGTCACCGCTCATGACAGTCGTCGTCTGGGTGCTGCAGATCGCGCTCGCGCTCGCGTTCCTCGCGGCGGGTGGGATGAAGCTCACGTCGTCCCGGGAGAAGCTCGCCGAGAACATGGCGTTCGTCGAGGACTTCTCCGACACCGCCGTCAAGCTCATCGGTGCGCTGGAGGTGCTCGCGGGCATCGGGCTCATCCTGCCCGCCGTCCTGGGCATCGCGCCGGTGCTGACGGCATTGGCCGCGCTCGGGCTCGTGCTGTTGATGATCGGCGCTGCCATCGTCCACGCGCGTCGCGGCGAGTTGCAGATGATCGGTGTGAACGCGGTCCTGGGCGTCATCGCCGCGGTCGTCGCCTGCGCACAAACCCGCGCCGCAGGGCTGCCAGGCTCGCTTCCATCCGCACATCCTGGATGCACATCGAAGACCGAGACCGGCTGGCCGCACAGCGTGGTGCGTACGTCGGGGGAGCCATCTGCCGCGCGGATGCGACGGACGATGTGGTCGGTGGCGTCCCACCACGAGAAGGCGCGATCGCCCTGGCGCATGAGGGCCGTGCCCGGCCGTCGATGCCAGATCGGGGGGCTGCGGTCAGGGGTGATGCCGACCGATGATCGGCCGCCGGGCAGGCAGTGCGTCGGGGTCGCCGGCCAGACGCACCCGTACGTCGTGACCGTCGGCGCGCAGGTCGATCCAGGCGCGCTGGCTCAGACCGTTGAAGGCCGAGCACAGCAGCAGGACCTCACGGAGATCACTCTCGGCAGTCGAATCGGTCCGCTGACGGACACCACGCGCCGGAGTGGCGGCAGATACACCGGGGGATTGATCGGCGTCGATGGGAAGGACCTGCGACGGTTGCGAGTTCCCAGCACGAGACAGTGGCGCGCAGGAAGTGGGTCGATGTCATGAGCACCCGATCACAGCGACGTGGTAGGACGGTCCGCGCGACGTGGCGCGGCGTCGTGCTCGCCGAGTCGATGGACACGATCCGCGTCGAGGCCAACGACTACTTCCCACCGGACGCCGTGCACTGGGAACACCTCGTGGAGAGCCCGACGACCACGAGGTGCTTCTGGAAGGGGCGGGCGCACTACCTGTCGGTCGCGGTCGACGACGACATCGCGGTCGACGCCGCGTGGTACTACCCCCGTCCGTGGCCACTGGCGCGGGCGATCACCGATCACGTCGCGTTCTGGGGTGGCGTGCAGATCGAGCGGCGCGACGACGGCTGAGCAGCCGGCTCGCAGGCGGGGTTGGCGGTGGCGGGCTCGGTGTAGGGTGCGGCGACGGGCGTGGTGACCCGACGTGCCCGCGTGCCCAGGAGCCGTGATGGCCGCCCGCCCCCGCATCGACGCCGCCGAGCGGCGTGCGCGGCTGGTCCAGCGACATCGACTTGCCGGCGACGCCAGCGACGCGGTCACCGCGGTGCGCGACGTACTGGTGCTGCACTCGAGTGATCCCGCCACCCCGCACCTCATGATCCGCGCGCGCGTCGCCGGCGCGACCACCGGCGATCTGGAGACGGCGCTGACGGTCGACCGCACGCTGTGGCGTCTGCATGCGATGCGCCGGACCATGTTCGTCGTCGCGACCGACGACGCGCCGGCGGTGCTCGCCGGCGCCAGCAGCGACATCGCCGCAGCCGCGCGGCGCCGGATGCTGCGCTGGCTGGCAGACGCCGAGCTCGACGTTGCGGCGCAGCCCTGGCTGGCCGAGGTGGAGGCCGAGGTGCTCGACGCACTCACCGACGGTGTGCTGGCGACAACCGACGTGCGTGCATGTGTGCCGCGCCTCGACACGCAGATCACCCTCGGCTCCGGACGCTGGAAGCAGCGGACGCGGATCGCGTCCCAGGTGCTGTTCCTGCTCGCGGCCGACGGACACATCGTGCGCACCGCCCCGGCAGGATCCTGGCGGTCGAGCCAGTACGGCTGGGCGCGTACCGAGGACTGGTTCGGTGCACGGCCCGCACGGATCGACGTCGACGAGGCGCGCGCGGTCCTGCTCGGGCGCTACCTGGCGCGCTATGGGCCGGTCACGGAGACCGACGCCCGGTGGTGGACGGGGTGGACCGCGGCGCGGACACGGGCGGCGCTGGCACGGCTCGGCGCGGTGGCGGTGGACCTCGACGAGGGCCGGGACGGCGCTGTGCTCCCCGACGACACCGGCGCGACAAGCGTACCGCCGGGGGGTGTCGTGAGCCTGCTGCCCGCGCTGGACGCCACCACGATGGGATGGAAGCAGCGCGACTGGTACCTCTCCGAGGACCTGGTGCCGGCGCTGTTCGACCGCAATGGCAACGCCGGACCCACGATCTGGGTCGATGGACGGATCGTCGGCGGCTGGGCCCAGCGCCCCGACGGCACGGTCGTCACCCAACTGCTGGTCGACGTGGGCGCCGAGACGGCGTGTGCGATCGATGCCGCCGCCGGCGAGCTCGACACCTGGCTCGGCGACACCACCGTCATCCCCCGGTTCCGCACACCGCTCGAACGGGAGCTCGCGACCCCGGCGTGACGGTCCTGGTCCAGGTGCTGCGTATTCCCATCGGCAACCCTTGACGCGTCGCGCGGCGCGAGCGTCGAGGGCGCCATCATCATCGTGCAGCGGGGGACCTGCAGCTTCGCTCAGAAGTTCACGCTCGCTGACGCGTCGCCCGCCGGGGCCATGGTGGTCATCAACGAGGGCCAGCCAGGTCGCACGACGCCGCTGTGGTTCAACTTCGATGGCCTCGAGATCCCGACGTTCGCCGCGACCGTCGAGACCGGCACCAAGCTTGCCAACGGCGTTGCCAGCGGCGACACGGGCCAGACCGCCCGCTTCAGGATCGACTGGCGTCCTGGCACCTACACGACGCGCAACGTGATCGCCGAGTCGACCAGGGGCGACCCCGACAACAGGATCGTGGTCGGCGCCCAGGAGCAGATCGCGGCGATGCTGAACTTCGACATTATCGCGTCGCCGAACTTCGTGCGGTTCGTGTACGACGGCGACCTGTCCGACTCCGACCCACCCCCGAGTGGAGCGCCGGAGGGGTCGGCGCAGATCGAGGAGCTGTTCCTCGACTACTTCGCCAGCCAGGGTCTTCCCGTCGAACCGACGGAGTGCTCGGGTCGGTCCGACTACGGGCCGTTCATCGAGGTCGGCATCCCGGCCGGTGGGCTGTTCACCGGCGCCGAGGAGATCAAGACACCGGCGCAGGAGGAGATCTACGGCGGCATCGCGGGCGAGCAGTACGACCAGTGCTATCACCTCGGGTGTGACGACATCGACAACCTGAGCCTCACGGCGCTCGACCAGATGAGCGACGCGGCAGCGCATGCGACCATCTCGTTGGCGCAGAACACAGAGGCGATCAACGGCAAGCGTGGCAAGGGCAACTTCAAGGTCAAGAAGCGCGCTGAGCCGGCACCGCTGGAGATGGCCGGCTCCGGCGGCTGAGCGGTACGCGCTGCGCTTCGTCGACGCCCGCCCGGCACATGCCGGGCGGGCGTCGGCATGCGGGCGCGTGACAGAATGTCCTGCTTGGGTGTCGAATACGTGGACAGGCGTTCGTAGCAGGGATGAGGTGCCACCGACCACCGTCGGGGCCACGACGAAGGAGGATGCGATGCCGCAGTATCTGCTGTCCGTGCACATGGTCGACGACGCGCCGCTGCCGTCACAGGAGGAGATCCAGCAGGCGTACAAGGACGTCGACGCGTTCAACGCCGAGCTCCAGGCACACGACGTGTGGGTGTTCGCCGGTGGCCTGCAGCCGCCGACGACAGCGAGCGTGGTCACGGCGCACCCAGACGAGGTGCTGGTCACGGACGGCCCGTTCGTGGAGGCCAAGGAACATCTCGGCGGCTTCTGGGTGATCACGGCGCCCGATCGGGACGCCGCCGTCGACTGGGCGCGTCGAGCGAGCGCGGCGTGTCGCCAGCCGGTCGAGGTGCGCCCGTTCCAGGACGACGAGACCGTTGACGAGGTCGACAGCTGACAGCGATCACGACACGGGCGCCTCGCCCCGGGTCTGGCTGAGGTAGGTCGCCGGGACGCACGGATTGGGGCATCGGCACCGTGATCTTCGTGCGGCAGGCGCACCTGGCCGAGGGGTGGCGGTGGGCGGGCGGGTGCTGGGAACATGCGCGCCGTCGATCGGGTTGTCACCACCAAGGGATCAACACGGATCGGATGGGCCATGGCTGACACGTACGACGTCGTCGTGATCGGGGGCGGAGCCGTCGGCGAGAACGCCGCCGGGTACGCGCGGGAGCACGGGCTGTCGGTAGCGCTGATCGAACGCGAGTTGGTCGGCGGGGAATGCTCGTACTGGGCGTGCATGCCCAGCAAGGCGCTGCTGCGACCGGGCGAGGTGCTCGCCGAGGCGCGGCGGGTGCCGGCCGCGGAACCCGCGGTCACCGGCACCGTGGACGCGGATGCCGCGTTCAAGACCCGCGACGCCTTCGCGAGCCACTGGGACGACAAGCACCAGGTCGCGTGGGTCGAGAACATGGGCGCCGACCTGATCAGGGGTGTCGGGCGCATCGCGGGTGATCGGCGCGTGGCGGTCGAGACCCCCGAGGGGTCGCAGCGCACCCTCGAGGCGAGACGCGCGGTGGTGCTCGCGACCGGCTCACTGGCGGCGATGCCGCCGATCGACGGGCTCGCCGACGCCGCTGCGTGGGACAACCGCGACATCACGACCACCAGCACCGCGCCGCGCCGGCTGGTGATCCTCGGTGGTGGCGCGGTGGGCGTCGAGATGGCGCAGGCGTTTCGCCGCCTGGGCTCCGACGAGGTCACGATCATCGAGATGGCCGACCGGCTGCTGCCCGCCGAGGAGCCCTTCGTCGGCGCGCAGCTGCAGGAGGCGCTGGAGGCCGAGGGCATCGTCGTGCACGTCGGGGCGCAGGCGACCGCCGTGCACCGCGACGACGACGGCACCGTCACGATGACGGTGGACACCGGCCACGAGGTCGTCGGCGACGAGCTGCTCGTCGCGACCGGCCGCCGGCCGGTGACGAGCGAGCTCGGGCTCGAGACCGTCGATCTGGATCCCGACGCCAGGCTCGAGGTCGACGACGCGCTGCGGGTCGTCGGCGTCGACGGCGGCTGGTTGTACGCGGTCGGTGACGTCAACGGACGTGCGCTGCTGACCCACCAGGGCAAGTACCAGGCGCGGATCGTCGGCGATGTGATCGGCGGACGCGACATCGAGGCGTGGGCGGATCACCGTGCCGTGCCCCGCGTCGTGTTCACCGACCCCCAGATCGCTGCGGTGGGGCGCACCGAGCAGGACGCACGTGACGCGGGCATCGCCGTCACCGTGCTGTCGCACGATCTCGCCGCCACCGCGGCCGGTGCGCTGCACGGCAAGGACACGGCCGGCACCGCGCAGCTGGTCATCGACACCCCGCGTCGGACGATCGTGGGCGCCACCTTCACGGGGCCCAACGCCGCCGAGCTGCTCCACGCCGCGACCGTCGCGATCGTCGGCGGTGTCACCATCGATCAGCTGTGGCATGCGGTGCCCGCCTTCCCCACCCTGTCGGAGGTCTGGCTGCGGCTGCTCGAGTCGGAGCGCCAGACATAGCCGCCCGGTCAAGTGTCGCCGCCGGCATCGGTCAGATCGCTGATTGACGCACCGGTGACAGGCGGGAACGGCGGTGGTCCGCCATCGCGTTGTGCCGTACGACACATCCTCTATCCGCAGGAGACCGCATGCCAGGCATTCGGAGCCGAGTTCGCACCGCGACGTGGCTGACGCTGTTCGGTTTGCTGCTCGCCGCATGCAGCGGCGCCACGTCCGACGCGACCGACGCCGCGGCCGGCGACGCCAGCGACCAGGCGACCGCTGACAGCGGCGACAACGGCGACAGCGGGTCGGACGGCGCTGCCTCCACCTCGGCGGACGATCCGCCGCCGTTCCCGTGGGAGGTCGACGATCCCCCGGCGTCGGTGCCGCTGTCGGAGATCCGCAGGGGCGGCCCGCCGCCGGACGGCATCCCACCGATCGACGACCCGTCCTTCGAGGACGTCGAGGCGGCAGGCGAGTGGCTGACCGACCAGGACCCCGTGCTCCTCGTCGACCGCGGTGACGACACCCGCGCGTACCCGCTGGCCATCATGACGTTCCACGAGATCGTCAACGACGAGGTCGGTGGCGACCCGCTCGTCGTCACCTACTGCCCGCTGTGCAACTCCGGCCTCGTGTTCGAACGCACCGTCGATGGCGAGGTGCTCGACTTCGGCACGTCCGGTCGGCTGTGGAACTCCAACCTGGTCATGTACGACCGGTCGACCCGCAGCCTGTGGTCGCAGTTCACCGGCGAGGCGATCGTCGGCGAGCGGCTCGGCACCACCCTCGAACGCGTGCCGATGCAGATCGTGGCGTTCTCCGACTTCGCCGAGCAGTTCCCCGACGGTCAGGTGCTGTCGCGTGACACCGGGCACAACCGGCCGTACGGCAGCAATCCCTATGTCGGGTACGACTCGGCCGAGTCGCCGTTCCTGTTCGACGGCGAGACCGGCGGCGACCTGCCGCAGATGGCCAGGATCGTCACGACCGGCGGCGACGCCGACCCCGTGGCCTACCCACTGGACACCCTCCAGAAGGAACAGGTCATCACCGACACCGTCGACGGAGATCCCGTCGTGGTGTTCTGGGCGCCCGGGACGGCATCGGCCCTCGACGCCCAGGACATCTCCGAGGCCGCCGACGTCGGCGCCACCGGTGTGTTCCGACCGGTCGCCGACGGACAGGAGCTGACGTTCGTGCCCGAGGGCGACGAGCAGTTCCGTGACACCGAGACGGGCAGCACGTGGACCGTGCTGGGCACCGCGGTCGACGGACCGTTGGCCGGCGAGCAGCTCGAGCGGGTGCCCCACGACGACACGTTCTGGTTCGTGCAGTTCGCGTTCCGGCCCGAGACCCGCGTGGTCGGTTCCGGGTGAGGCCGCGTCAGCCGTCGTCGGCTGGTGACTCCTTGTCGGTCACCAGCCCGTCGACGAACGCCTCGAGCCGAGCGATGGCGTCGGGGTCGGTCGCCCGATCGAGCCCGTGCAGTCGCCTGATCAGCACCGTGTAGGTGGCCACGTCCAGCCCACAGCGTCGGCAGGCCGCCAGGTGCGCTTCGACCCGACTTCGCTGCCGGGCATCGAGCTCGCCGTCGACGAACGCCTGGAGCAGCGTCCTGACGCGACGACACTCGAGACGGTCGCGTAGGCGGCCCAGCAGCGCTACGCGCATCGGATCTTCCATCCCATCGCCGGGCACATCTGCACGCTGAAACCCGGATGCCTCTCGAGGCATTCCCGTTCGCGCCGTGCCACGGTCGGCTCGGAGGTTGACCACGCGTCCGGTTCAGCTGATGCCACAGCGTTCGCGCAGCGCCGAGATGAGTGTCTGGTACCCGTCCTCGGCGGGTGCGCGACGCAGCGGCACTGGTTGCGCGCCGTCGACCGCGACGAGGAAGGCGAAGGTGGTCAGTCGCCTGGCCTCGGCGATCGCGTGGCCGTCGCAGCGCGCCGGGATCGCCGCGAAGGTCACCCTCGCCTCCGGTCGCTGCGCGTCCACGGTCACCGGTGGCCGCGGATCGATGGTCTCCGGCTCGACGGCGAACAGCAGGTTGCCATTGACAGCGGTCACCTCGACCGGCACGGCGGGTGACCGCGACCTGATCGTGGCCTTGCCCTCGACGGTGAGCTCCGCTCCGCTGCCACGCTGGCGCCACGTGGGCGACAGCTCGATCTCGACGACCTCGACGGCCTGCGCGATCGCACACTCGAAGTCGCGGAGGCGGTCGAGCAGGCCCCCGTCGTCGACGGGCAGGGTGGTCCGCACCGACGTGCCGCTGTCTCGTGCCACGTCGACGGTCGCGCTGGCGGTGCCGACGGGGTCGCGTGCGCAGACGACGTTGCCCAGCGCGACGGGCAGATCGACGCGGCGGTCGGGTTCCAGGCGGGTGGTGCGCCTGATGTCCTGCGGCGACTCGAACCCCGGCAGCGTGACGCCGAGCAGGGTGACGTCGAGCGTGGTGTCGGTGCGGTTGTCGAGCTTGACCTCGACGAACCGTCGTGGCTGGTCCCGCCGGTACTGCACCAGCGACGCCGACAGGCCGGCGGGAGGCGGCGCCGACGGCGCAGTGGCCGACGCGGCGGTCGGGTGGGTGGCGGTCGCCGACGGGGTGGGGGCGGGCGTCGACGACGCACTGCCCGAGCACGCCGCCACGGCGAGCAGCACCACCACGAGCGTCAGCGTCGCGGCCGTCGGTGTGCGGTCGGGCAGGGCCACGGCACCGACACTATCGGAAGCCCGGCCGCCCCGAGGGGTACGCCTCGAGGCGCCGCAGCAGGCTGCTTCTGATCGCCGGCCGGCTGCCGAAGACGGTGGTCAGCAGCGCATCGCGCCGTGACCGTTCGGCCATGGATCCCGCCACGACCGCGGCCGCCCCCGCGTGCACCACGAGCCGTGCGGTCGCCCGCAGCGCGAACGCCGCAGCGGCCGCGCGTGCGGCGGCCAGTCCGGCGTCGTCCGCCGCGTCGAGCGCGGCCCGACAGGCGTCCAGCTGCGCGTCGAGCGGGCTGGGGGTCATCAGCCGGCACACCCGGCGCGCGACCCCGAGGGCCAGCGAACCGTTGTTGCGTCCGCCACCGTCGCCGTCAGGTGGCGGCTCGTGTGCCACGACGCCCACGATGCGATCAGGTGGGATCACATGGGCATCGAAATGCATCCGGACCGTCGCGCTGGCGTTCGCGGCGACCAGTGCAACCGGCGTGACCGACACGGTGCTCGACGTGGCGGCGTCGAGCAGGCTCCACACCTCGCGACCGTCGTCGGTGGCGGCGCCGACGAGGACGACGTCGATCAGTCCCCACCCGGTCGCCCACGGCACGGTGCCGTCCAGCGTCCATTGGTCACCGGTGCGGCGGGCGTGCAGGCTCGGGGTCGTCGCTCGTACGCCGCCGATGGCGATGCCGCCGCGGACGTCGCCGGCGAGCAGTGCGTGCACCCACTCGTCGGCCAGCGCGGCACGGCGCACCGCCTGGACGGCGCCGTGGTGCTGCAGCCACACGAATGCCGTGGCCAGGCAGCCGGCAGCGAGGATCTCGGTGGCCAGCCACCGCGTGGGTGGGTGGACGTCGGCTCCGGCGAGCCCGTACAGCCCCGCGGCCGCGAGGCGGTCGAGGTGCGAGCGGGGCACCAGCGCCGCACGATCGATCTCGCCGGCCGCGGGCGCGAGCACATCGTCGGCGATCGCGGTCGCCGCGGCGATCACCGCGGCCGCGCTGCGGGGTCGTTCGCTCATGTCCCCGTGGTCCGGTGCATTGCCTGTTGACTGTCTCGTTGGTGGAGTGTCGGCAAACGTGCACGCGCGGGCGGTGCCGAGCGTGATCGCCCACCCGGTAGCGTAGGTGCGTCCGCTCCGCAGCGCGATGCGATGGGATGACAGCCGTGAGTGACGAGACGACGCCGGAGTCCGGCGAACTGCTGACCGACGAGGAGCGCGCCGCACTCGACGGCGTGCGCGACGCGAGCAAGGCCCGCGGTGACAGCACGGCGGACCTGTGGGCGTTCGCGTTCGACGGCCCGTTGCGCGCCCAGGAGGCGCTGCTGGCGGCGCTGCGGATGGTCGGCCGCGGCCATCTCAAGCTGGAGGATGCCGCGATCGTGGCGAGGGTCGGCGGCCGGGTGCGGATCAGCCAGACCAAGGACGTCAGCGCTGGCCAGGGTGCGGTGTCGGGGACCTGGCTGGGCACGCTCGCGGGGCTGTTCGTCGGCCAGCCGCTCATCGGCGCGGCCATCGGCGCCGCGCTCGGGGGCCTGTTCGGCAAGTTGCGCGACATCGGCATCGACGACGACGAGATGAAGGCGATGGGCGAGCGTCTTGCCGACGGGCAGGGCGCCCTGTTCCTGCTGGTGGAGGAGTGTCATCAGGTCCGCGCGCTGCACGAGGTGTCGCGGTTCCCCGCGACGGTGCTGGCGACCACGGCGGATCCGGAGATCGCCGACCAGGTTCGCGACCGCTTGGCGACCGACCCGTGGGGCACGGTTTGACTCAGAGCTGGCGCTTATCCGGTGTGCCGCGTCAGTCGACGGCGGCGGTGGGGTCCCGCACGCCGCTGAACACCCGGATCTGCTGTAGGTAGGCGACGTAGCTGTCGATGAACGCGCGGGCCGCCGGTGTCATGGTCCGGCGCGCGTCCCACGCGAGGTACAGATCGAACTGCAGTGGATCTCCGGCGGCTGACGCCAGCGGGCGGACGCTGACGTCGTAGCGGTCGGTGTCGCCCAGGTCCCCGGTGATGCTGATCCCGACGCCGGTCTCTGCCAGGAGCGCCAGGGTCTCCGATGAGCTGCTCTGGTAGCGGATCAGCGGCTGGCATCGGGCGAGGCGGCACGCGGCCTCGAACAGCGTGTGGTTGAGGAAGCGCCCGCCGTTGACCATGACCGGCTGGTCGTGGAGTGCGTCGACCGGTAGCGGTGCGTCCACGGCGGCCAGTTCGTGGTCGGTCGGGATGAACGCTCGGACCGTGACCGTCCGCACGAAGCGGCCCTCGGCGAAGTCGGGCAGGGGCGCGTCGATGAGCGCCATCTCGCACTCGCCGTCCGCCAGCCGTGCGCGCAGGCCGATGACACCGTCCTCGACCGAGTCGATGCGCACCCGGGGGTGTGCCGGCAGCCACGTCGCCATGAAGCGGGCGAGCACGAGACCGGCGACGGTCGGGGTCACGCCGAGGCGCAGCGTCCACGCGTCGGGCATCCGGGTCGCCGCGGCGAACGCGTCGGCGGCGTCGAGC
Organism: Actinomycetota bacterium; assembly: GCA_019347695.1. Taxonomy (GTDB): domain Bacteria; phylum Actinomycetota; class Nitriliruptoria; order Euzebyales; family JAHELV01; genus JAHELV01. The sequence goes on from JAHWKT010000029.1 coordinate 20,543, forward strand.
ACCCGGCGCGCGGCGGGCAGCACCGCCGCGCCGTCGGGCGATGGCCGGCTGCCGCCCGGTCCGCGTACGAGCAGCGTCACCCCGAGGCGGGCCTCGAGCTTGGCGATGCGACGCGTCAGTGCCGCCTGTGACACGTACAACGCGCGCGCCGCCGCCCGGAACCCGCCGTGATCGACCACGGCGACGAGGCTGCGCAGCGCCTCCAGGTCGGCATGATCCACTTTCTGCATCACTCGGTACCGTAACGCATCACTCGCGGCTCCGCCCGGGGCGTACAACGAATGGTGGCTCGGGCGTCGGCATCCACCGCGGCGTCCGCAACTCACGAGGAGGTCCAGGCATGGCCGTCGACGCGCAGCCCGCCGCCGACCGGTCCGGTGGCACCGCCGCCACAACCACGCACCCGCCGTACCAGTCGGGGTTCGACAACGAGTTCGCGTCAGAAGCGGTGCGCGGCGCGCTGCCGCACGGGCAGAACAACCCGCAGACGCCGCCGCTCGGGCTCTACACCGAGCAGCTGTCGGGCACCGCGTTCACCGTGCCCGCCGCGAGGAACCGGCGGACGTGGCTGTACCGGATCCGGCCGTCGGTGCGTCACGCGTGGCGGTTCACCGAGACCACCAACCACGCCATCCGCACGGCCCCGTGCCGCGAAGCCGATCCACCCATCGGTCAACTGCGGTGGGATCCGCCGCCGTTCCCGACGCACCCGACCACGTTCCTGACCGGCATCCACACCGTCGCGACCAACGGCGACGCGCACACCCAGCGTGGCATGGCGGCGCACATCTACATGGCTACCGAGTCGATGACCGACATCTACGTCTACGACGCCGACGGCGAGCTGCTGGTGGTGCCCCAGGACGGCCGGCTGCGCTTCGTCACCGAGTGCGGCGTGCTGGTCGTGTCGCCGGGTGAGATCGTTGTGCTGCCCCGCGGCATGGTGTTCCGGGTCGAGCTGCTCGACGACCGCGCGCGTGGCTACATCTGCGAGAACTACGGGACCTACCTCGAGCTGCCCGAGCGTGGGCCGATCGGGGCGAACGGGCTGGCCAACCCGCGGGACTTTCTGTATCCGGTGGCCGCGTTCGAGGACCACGACCGTGCCGGCGAACTGTACGTGAAGTTCGACGGCCGGCTGTTCGTGGTCGAGACCGACCACTCGCCGCTCGACGTCGTCGGCTGGCATGGCAACCACGCGCCGTACAAGTACGACCTGTCGACCTTCAACGTCATCGGCTCGATCAGTTTCGATCACCCCGACCCGTCGATCTTCACGGTGCTCACCGCGCCGTCGGCGGATCCGGGCGTCGCCAACGTCGACGTCGTCGCGTTCACCGATCGCTGGCTGGTGGGGGAGCACACGTTTCGCCCGCCCTACTACCACAAGAACATCATGTCGGAGTTCATGGGCATCGTGCACGGCGTGTACGACGCCAAGGAGGAGGGCTTCTCACCCGGCGGCATGAGCCTGCACAACATGTACTTCCCGCACGGTCCCGACCACGACGCCTGGACGAAGGCGACGACGGCGGACCTGCAGCCGGAGAAGCTGTCCGACACTCTGTCGTTCATGTTCGAGACGCGGTATCCCTTGGTCCCGACCGCCTACGCCGGGTCGATCCCGGCGCTGCAGGAGGACTATCCCACCGTCTGGCATCAGCTCGAGCGGCACTTCAGCGGGCCGGTGACGGCGGACGGGGAGCGGCGCATCGACACCCCGTCGACTGAACGTGATCGTCTGCCGCCCGACGCCGGTGGTGGGTGCGCGCCGCCGGCGTTCTAGGGTGCGCGAAGACGACCGTGATAGGGCACGGATTGACCTCAGACAGCGTCAGCGATAGGTCACGGACATGACGACGAAACCATTCGCCTCCTCGGAGGATCTCGAAGCCACCGACGAAGTCCTCGAGGTCCTCGCCGACGGCGTGTACGCGCTGACCGCCGGTGGCGACCCGACCGTGGGTGCGGTCGAGGGCGAAGACTTCCTGGTCTGCTTCGAGGCCCGGGCCACGCCGTACATGGCCGAGCAGTGGCTGCGGCAGCTGCGGGAGCACAGCGACAAGCCGGTGCGGTATCTGGTGCTGTCGCACTATCACGCCGTGCGCACACTGGGCGCCGCCGCGTTCGACGCCGATGTCATCGTCGCGCACGAGAACACCCGCGACCTGATCGCCGAGCGAGGCAAGCAGGATTGGGAGTCCGAGGCCGGGCGGATGCCCCGCTTGTTCACCGGCGCCGAGACGATCCCAGGTCTCACGTGGCCCGACGTCACGTTCCACGAACGGCTGACGTTCGACCTCGGCGGCAACCGCGGCGACCTGATGCTGGCCTACTGCGGCCGCGGCCACACCGAAGGTGACATCGTGGCGTGGCTGTCTCGCCATCGGATCCTGTTCGCGGGCGACCTGGTCGAGTCGAAGGCGGCGCTGTACACCGGCGACGCGTTCCACCGCGACTGGTCCACCGGTACGCTCGACCGGGTGGCGCAGTTCGGTGCCCACACGCTCGTCGGCGGTCGCGGCGAGGTGGCCAAGGGCGCCGACGCGGCACGTGCCGCCATCGATCAGACCCGCCAGTTCCTCGACGTGCTGCAACGCGAGGTCGGCGCGGTCCACGAGCGCGACGGTTCGCTGAAGGAGGCCTTCGACGCGGCGCATGCGGCACTGGCGCCGCACTACGGGCAGTGGCCGATCTTCGAGCACTGCATGCCGTTCGACGTCGCACGGCTGTGGGACGAGCTCGACGGCGTCGAGCGGCCACGCATCTGGACCGCCGAGCGCGACCGCGAGGTCTGGCACCAGCTCCAGGCATGACGGCGAGCAGCGTCAGCGGCAGGTCGCATTCATGACTTCCTCCGACAGCGCCAGCACCACGCGGCAGCCGGTCGTGATCGCGGGGGCGGGCCCGGTCGCGCTGACCGCGGCCCTCCTACTCGCGCGCTGGGACGTCTCGAGCGTCCTGCTGGAGGCCAAGCCGACCCGCGAGGCGGTCGGGTCGAAGGCGATCTGTTTCCAGCGCGACGTGCTGGACATCCTCGACCGCGTCGGGTGCGCGCGGCAGGCCGTCGGCGAGGGGGTCACCTGGTGGCGCGGCCTGACCCTCTACCGCGACCACGAGCTGTTCGAGACCACGTTCCCCCAGGCCGGCCAGAGCGCGTTCCCGCCGTTCATCAACCTCAGCCAGAGCCAGCTGGAGGAGTACCTGTTCGATCGCGTCGCCGAGGAGCCCCGCGTCGACGTGCGCTTCGGTCATCGGGTCGTGGGCCTCGACCAGGACGACGCGGCTGTCACGGTCGACGTGGAGACCGCGTCGGAAGGCACGCGCGTCACCGGCCGGTATCTGCTCGGCTGTGATGGCGCCGGCAGCACGGTGCGCAAGCTGGTCGGGCTGCCATTCGAGGGCCACTCCTTCGACGAGCAGTTCCTGATCGCCGACATCCGCGCCGAGCTGCCGTTCCCCACCGAGCGCCGGTTCCACTTCGATCCGGCGTGGAACCCCGGCCGGCAGGTGCTGGTGCATCCCCAGCCGCACTCGCTGTGGCGGATCGACTGGCAGGTGCCGGCCGACTTCGACCTCGAGCACGCGCGCGCGTCCGGTGAGCTCGACGCTCGGATCCGCAGGATCACCGGGGACGCGCCGTACGAGATCGACTGGGTGTCGGTGTACCGGTTCCACCAGCGGATCGCGTCGTCGCTCCGTGTCGGGCGGGTGCTGCTCGCCGGCGATTCTGCTCACCTGATGTCGCCGTTCGGCGCCCGCGGGTTGAATTCGGGGGCCCAGGACGCCGAGAACGCCGCGTGGAAGCTGGCGTTCGCGCTGCGCGGCTGGGCGGGGGAGCGGCTGCTCGACAGCTATCACCACGAACGCCACGCCGCCGCCCGAGAGAACCTGCGGGTCACCGGCGAGACCATGCGCTTCCTCGCGCCTCAGGACGACGAGCAGTGGGCACATCGTCGTGCGCTGCTGCAGCGAGCGGTCACCGATCCCACTGCGCGGGCGCAAGTCAACTCGGGCAAGCTGGCCGAGCCGTACTGGTATCTCGATTCGCCGCTGACGACGCCGGCCGACGACATCACCGGATTCCCCGAGGAGGCGGGCGTCGACCGTCCCGTTGTGCCCGGGGTCCTGTGTCCCGACGCGCCGTGCCGTGTGGCGGGCCGGCCGCAGGTGCGGCGGCTGCGGCAGCTGTTCGGCGACGGGTTCGTGGTGTTGGTGCACGCGTCCGACGCGCCGCAGAGCCGCGCGATCGAGCCGCCGATCCAGGTGCATCGGATCGCCGACCTCGAGGTCGACGGCGCGGACGTGATCGCGACCGCGCTGGAGGCCGCACCTGGCAGCGCCACCCTCGTGCGTCCCGACGGGCACATCGCCGCAGTCGTCGACGCCGCCGACCGCGCGTCGATCGTGGCGGCCGTCGGTCGTGCCTGCGGGCATGCAGTAGCCGCGTGATGCCGGTACCGCCGCTGTTCGCCCGGCTCGTCGACGACGCGGGACTGTTCCCGCCGGAACGCCTGCCGATGCGTGACGCGCTCGCGCGCCACCGCGCCGACACCGCGCGGAGCCACCCCGTCCTGACCCACCGGTTCCTCTGCCCGGCCAGCCGGCTCGCCGAGCTGCGCGCCGGCTGGCCGGACCCCCGCGAGTCGGTGCGGGTCGGTCTGATCGTCGACACCGGGTTCGCAGGTCTTTCCGCCGCGCTCGACGAGATCGCGGCCGACCCGCGCCTGCGGTTGGAGACGGTCGAGATCGCACTGCCCGCAGCGGACGCCGCGCAGGCCGCCCGCACGCACGTGCCGGCGCTGGCTCGCGTCGAGGCCGAGGTGTTCGTGGAGATCCCGCGGACCGCCGCGTGGCGCGAGGCGTTGGCTGTGGTGGCCGCGGCGGGTGTCGGCGCGAAGGTGCGCTGCGGCGGCGTCCGCGCCGAGCTGTTCCCCACGCGCGCCGAGCTGGCCGCGGTTGTCGTGACTGCGGTGTCCGCAGGCGTGGCATGCAAGGCGACCGCTGGCCTGCATCACGCGGTGCGTTACCGCGACCCGGCCACGGGATTCGGGCACCACGGGTTCGTCAACCTGCTGGTCGCTACGTGCCGGGCGGTGCGGCAGGCATCGGCCGCCGACGTGGAGGCGGCACTGGAGATCGACGATGCGGCAGTGCTCGCCGACGAGGCGCGTGCTGTGGCGGATCCGGTCGCACGCACCGCGCGGCGCACACTCGTCGCCTACGGCTCGTGCAGCACCCGGGAGCCGATCGCCGACCTCGCCGCGCTCGCGCTCATCTGACGGCCACTGCGGAGAAAGGACTGTGATGTCGACGTGGGTCGCTGTACCCGAGGGTTCCGGCTTCGGGATCGACAACCTGCCATACGGGATCTTTGCGCCACCTGACGCCCCAGCGCGGGTCGGGATCCGTATCGGCGATCAGGTGCTGGACCTTGCGGCCGTGCTGGATGACACGGTGTTCGCCGCAGCCACGCTCAACCCGTTCATGGCCCAGGGGCCGCGGCGCTGGGCCGACGTCCGCGCGCAGGTCACCGACCTGCTGACCGACGAGTGTCACCGCGAACGGCTGGAGCCGGCGCTGTGGCCCCTGCCGTCGGTGACCCTCGCGCTGCCGTTCGCGGTCGCCGACTACGTCGACTACTACTCGTCGCTGCAGCATGCGAGCAACGTCGGGCGGATGTTCCGTCCCGACGAGGAACCGCTGAAGCCGAACTGGCGACACCTGCCGGTCGGCTACCACGGGCGGTCCGGCACCGTCGTGGTGTCGGGCACCCCGGTCATGCGACCCCACGGCCAGACGAAGGCGCCCGACGCGACCGCGCCGTCGTTCGGCCCGACCCGGCGCCTGGACATCGAGGCCGAGGTCGGCTTCGTGGTCGGCGTGGCCTCCCGCATGGGCGATCCCATCGCCGTGGACGCCGTCGCCGAGCACGTGTTCGGCGTCGTGCTGTGCAACGACTGGAGCGCGCGCGACATTCAGGCCTGGGAGTACGTGCCGCTGGGGCCCTGTCTGGGGAAGTCGTTCGCGACCAGCATCTCGGCGTGGGTGGTACCGCTCGCCGCACTGCAGGCCGCGCGGGTTCCACCGCCCGTGCAGGATCCGACCCCACTGCCCTACCTGCAGGGCGCCGAGCCATGGGGACTCAACCTCGCGCTGGAGGTGCAACTCAACGGCACGGTGGTGTCGCGGCCGCCGTTCGCGGAGATGTACTGGACACCCGCGCAGCAGCTGGCGCACATGACGGTCAACGGCGCGAGCGTGCGCGCGGGTGACCTGTACGCCTCTGGCACCGTGTCTGGTGCCGAGCGTGATCAGCGTGGATCGCTGCTCGAGCTCACCTGGAACGGTGCCGAACCGTTGACGCTGTCGGACGGGTCGACCAGGACGTTCCTCGAGGACGGCGACACTGTGTCGATCATCGCTACCGCACCTACTGCGAACGGCGGCCGCATCCGGCTCGGGGACGTCACCGGCACCATCGCGCCGGCCACACCCCCGACCCTTTGAGCACCCCGGTCGACCGCGGTCGGCGCGGCAGAGTTGCCGCAGCGCGTGCCAGTCCGCGTCGGTCGTGACCATCCGGATGTCGACTGGAGCTGCCGTGCCGATCGGCTGACCATCGAGCACGAGGTCGAGAATCAGCTCGGCCGACCATCCGGCCAACGCGAGGCTGGTGTCCGTTCAGTGAGACGACGGTTCCTCGGTTCGCGGCGCGCACGTCGCGATCTTCGACAACCTCATTCGTGGCGAGTTCCACTTCGCACGCCGACGCGCTGGATGTCGCCTACGACGCAGGGATCCACCTGACCGCAGCGACCATCCGCTCACTCGCGCGCAGGTGGCAGATCACCGACCACTCGGCGCTCCTGCGCCAGCTGTCCAACCTCGACGAGCCCACCCGTGAGCCCAACCCCAGTGCATCCGAAGGCTACCGAGCGGTCTGTGGATGTGGGATAGCGACGACGTCGAGGTCGGCGATGCCCGAGAAGTCGTTCGGATTAACGGTGTAGATCGGCAGACCGTTCGCGATGGCGACGGCTGCGATCATCGCGTCGTAGGCCCGCGCGGTGGTCTTGCGTCCGGCGCGCCGCAGCGACGCCGCGACCCGTCCGAATGCCCTCGCGGCGGCCGTGTCGAACGGCAGCGCGTCGAAGTCGGCTTCGGCCTGCTGCACGTGGGCCTGCCGAGCGCCACGTTGCTCCTCGGTGGTGGCGACCAATGGCCCCACGGAGAGTTCTGCGAGCGTGATCGTGCTGATGAGCGGCTCGGCGGGAAGCATCGACGGATCGTCGAGCTGCGGCAAAAGGATCACCGTGTTGGTGTCCAACAACCCGTGCGCGACCGGTTCGCTCACAGGCTGGCGTCCACGACGGCGTCGAGGTCGCTGCGCAGTTGATCGCGATCGATGTGTGGTAGTCGGCGCCATCTGGCGAGCAGTGCGGAGGCAGCGGTCGCCTTGCGCGGCAGCGGCCGGAGCTCGGCCACCGGAACCCCGGCGCGGGTGACGATCAGGGTTTCGCCTCGGGTGACGCGGTCGAGCACGTCGCTGCCGTGGTTGCGCAACTCTCGCACATTCACTTCGCTCATGACCAAGAAGGTATCACACGTGATACCTCGGCGACCAGCGCGCTCCGACGTGGTCGAGTCCGTGCGGTCTCGTGTGCAGTCCATCCAAGTGAGGTCGCCTGCGAGCACCGGGGCTCCCCAATAGCCGACACACGACGGTGGATGGACACTTTCTGCCTAGCCCGGGCAGAAAGTGTCCGCCGACGGTCCGAACCGGCACCCTGCCGTCGCTCGCATCCCCGTCCGCTGACGCCATCCGACGGCCACGACCATCCCGACTGCTGCGTGGGTGCGCCGACGAACCGCCGGACGAACCGCTCGCCCGTGACGTGGGATCGCTGTGCGCTGCCGCCGAGACATCCGACGTCGTCGATGCGTCACGCGTCGCGCAGATCGTGTTCCTCGACGCGCATCGGGACAAGGATGAAGCCGGTCATGTCGTGCGTGC
>JAHWKT010000157.1 GCA_019347695.1 Actinomycetota bacterium
GAACGGGTCGGGCGTGAGGTCTTCGTACGGGATCTGCTCGAGCAGGTGGCTGATGCAGTTCAGGCGCGCGTTACGCTTGTCGTCGGCATTCACGACCCACCACGGCGACTGCTTGATGTCGGTGTGGGCGAACATCTCGTCCTTGGCGCGAGAGTACTGCTGCCAGCGGTTACGGGACTCGATGTCCATCGGCGACAGCTTCCAGCGCTTCGTCGGGTCCTCGATCCGGGCCTGGAAGCGGCGCTCCTGCTCCTCGTCATTGATCGAGAACCAGTACTTGATCAGCGTGATCCCCGAACGGATCAACATGCGCTCGAACTGCGGGCACGACCGCATGAACTCCTCGACCTGCTCCTCGGTGGCGAACCCCATGACCCGCTCGACGCCGGCGCGGTTGTACCAGGAGCGGTCGAACAGGACCATCTCGCCCTTGGCCGGCAGCTGCTCGACGTACCGCTGGAAGTACCACTGGGTCTTCTCGCGGTCGCTGGGCGTTCCCAGCGCGACGACCCGCACGATGCGGGGGTTGGTGCTGGCCGTGATGCGCTTGATCACCCCACCCTTGCCGGCGGCGTCGCGACCCTCGAACAGCACGACAACGCGCAGGCCCCGTTCCTTGATCCACTCCTGCAGCTTGACCAGCTCGATCTGCAAGCGGTTCAGCTCCGCCTCGTAGACCGAGCGCTTGATCCGGCCCTTCCTGTTGTAGTCGTCCGGTGACAGCACTCGCTCGTCGGTCATCGTGGTCATCGCGGGACGCCCTTGGTTGATAGCGGTTTCACCGCATCGTCAGAGGCCGAAGGGTGTGCGTCAAGACCCTTGTCTTTCGACAGCGAGTGGTCACCATTGTGGTCGGCGTGGACGCGGCGCGACGTCGACGATCGGCTCGGCGGGCCCGTCGTCCACGCCCGCGTCGTAGCCGCGCGCCTCGGACGCCATTCGCCTGATCGAACGCAGGAACTCGGTGTCTCGAAGATGCCGCCACCCGTCGACCGGCAACCGCGGCCCGTGATGGCGGACGTACTCCAGCAGCACGCACAGCTGCTTCTCCGGAATGCTGGGCGGGGTGCCCCACGAGGCCGACGCCATCTCGAGCAACCGCAGGTCGTGGGCGATCGTCTGCTCCGCGTTCTCGGTGATCTCGCCGGACGCCGCGAGCCTGGTCACCGGATGCATGTCGCGTTCGGCGTCCTGCCAGCACTCAGCCAGATCGCGGGCGTGCGCGTGCGAGATCACGGATCGAGCCGCTGCGTGGTCTGCACGGGTCAACGTCTGCCGCCCCTACTGGTGCGATCGCAAAGGCCGCCCGACGGCAACCCCCTCCCCGGCGGTCGCCGTCAGCCGGTAGCTGACAGCGTCGCGGCCACGATCTTTTCGAGCAACCACCCGACCTGTCCCATCAGCCGCTTGACACCATCGCGCCAGCGTCTCGCGGCGAGGTGACGGGCCCGGGCGACCGCGGTCGCCCGGGCACGCGGCGACAGTGGCAGACTGCTAGCGACATCGAGCGAGGGAGACGCGGTGCGGTCGCACATCGAGCCGGCGAGCCACCCACGGAAGCTGGCGAGCGAGCTCGGCCTGACCACGGCCGAGTACGACCGCATCGAAGCGACGCTCGGCCGGGTGCCGTCGACCGCGGAGCTCGGCAGCTTCTCGGTGATGTGGAGCGAGCACTGCTCCTACAAGTCGTCGCGGGTGCACCTGCAACGCCTGCCGACCGACGGCGAGCACCTCCTCGCCGGCCAGGGGGACAACGCCGGCGTCGTCGACGTCGGCGGTGGGCGCGCGGTGGCGTTCAAGATCGAAAGCCACAACCACCCCAGCTTCGTCGAGCCGTTCCAGGGCGCCGCAACCGGCGTCGGGGGCATCGTCCGCGACATCCTGACGATGGGCGCCCGCCCGATCGCGCTGCTCGACCCGTTGCGGTTCGGTGACCCCGCGACGCCGCCCAGCCGCTGGGTGGTCGACGGCGTGGTGCGCGGCATCGGGCACTACGGCAACTCGATCGGTGTGCCGACCGTCGGGGGCGAGGTGGTGTTCGACCCCTGCTATCAGGGCAATCCGCTGGTCAACGTGCTGTGCGTCGGTGTGCTGCCCGCCGACCGCGTGCAACGGGCACGCGCCGAGCACGTCGGTGACGTCGCCGTGCTGATCGGACAGCGGACCGGTCGCGACGGCATCGGCGGTGCCAGCGTGCTGGCGTCGGCGGACTTCAGCTCCGCCGGCGACGACGCCAAGCGGCCCAACGTGCAGGTCGGCGACCCGTTCGCCGGCAACACCCTGATCGAGTGCTGCCTCGAGCTGTACGAGCGCGATCTGCTGCGCGGCATCCAGGACATGGGCGCCGCCGGCATCGTGTGCTCCTCGGCCGAGATGGCCGCTGCCGCCGGCCTGGGCATGCGCATCGATCTGGATCTAGTGCCGCTGCGCGAGCCGTCGATGCAGGCGTGGGAGATCCTGTGCTCGGAGTCGCAGGAACGGATGCTCGCGCTGGTCGCCCCGCAACAGGTTGACGCCGTCGTGGGGACCTGTGCCCGGTGGGGTGTCGACGCCACACCGATCGGCGCCGTGACCGACGACGACCGGCTGGTGTTCACCCGTGGCGGGGCGGTCGTGCACGACGCGCCGGCGAGGGCGTTGGCTGACGAGGGGCCGGTCTACGAGCGCCCGGTGGTGGTCTGGGAGCACCCTCTTGCCGACGAGGACGTCGACGCGCTGCCGGAACCCGACGATCTGCACGCCGCGGCATTGGCAGTGCTGACCAGCCCCAACATCGCGCCGCCCGAGTGGGTGACCCACCAGTACGACAGCGTGGTCGGCAGCGGCACCGTGCAGGGGCCGGGCGGCAGCGCCGCGGTGCTGCGGCTGCCACCGGCGGCTGGCTGGGGTGCGACGCCCAGCGACCCGCGCGGTGTCGCGGTCGCCACCGACGGCAACGGCCGCTGGTGCGCCCTCGACCCCGAGCTCGGAGCACAGTTGGTGGTCGCCGAGGCGGCCCGCAACGTCGCCTGCACGGGCGCACGGCCGGTCGCTGCCACCAACTGCCTCAACTTCGGCTCTCCCGAACGGCCGGAGGTCATGGGAGCGTTCTCGGCGACCGTCGACGGCATGGCCGCGGCGTGTCTGGCGTTGGGAACGCCGATCAGTGGCGGCAACGTGAGCTTCTACAACGCCACCGACGATCAGGCGATCCATCCCACACCGGTCGTGGGCGTGCTGGGTGTCATCGACGACTGCGCCACCGCGGTGCCCGTCACGCCGCGCGCCACCGGTACTGTCATGTGCCTGATCGGAGCCGCCACCCGCCCGGGGCTCGGCGGATCCGAGTACCTGTGGCGGACCGCCGGTCGCATCGCCGGCCGCCCACCGGCGATCGACCTCGACGAGGAACGTCGCCTGCAGAACGTGCTGGTCGCAGCCGCCGGCGACGGGCTGCTGCGCAGCGCCCACGACGTGGCGACCGGCGGGCTGATCACCACGCTGGTCGAGGTGTGCGGTGACCGGTGGGGCGCCGACATCACCGCCGATCCAACGCTGCCACTGCACCAGTGGCTGTTCAGCGAGTCCCCCAGCCGTGCTGTGGTGTCGGTCGCCGCCGACGCCGTGGTCGAGCTCGAGACCAGGTGCGCCGACGCCGACCTGCGCTGCACGCGGCTGGGCGAGGCGACCGGGGTCCGCAGCCTACGGGTGGGCGACGCGCTCGACCTCGACCTCGTGACGCTCGCCGTGGCACGCCAACGGGTGTTCGATGACCTGTTCGAGGCCGACGAGCAGGCCGCCGCCGCGCCGTAGACGGTCGGTCAGCGCATGGCGAGCAGTCGACGCCGTGCCGACGTCATCCGCTGGAGTTGGTGTTCGTAGCTGATCGACAGCCACAGCAGCAGGCAGCCGCCGGCCGCCAGCAGCAGCCAGCGGGGCAGCAGGTCGGTGACGACATCGTGCTGGGTGAGCGACCCGAGCGGGACGACCGCCGTCAGGCGGACCAGGTCGCCGGGATCGTCGCGCAACGGCACGCCCGTGGGCACCACCAGCAGGCCCAGACCCGAGCCGAGGACCGGCCACGACGACGCGGCGGGGCGCGCACGCAACCCCGCCGCGGCGGTGCCCTCCACGGCCAGCGCGCGGCTCTGGTGGACGCGCAGCCGGGCCGCCAGCACCCAACCGCCTGCTGCGGCCGACGCCACGGCCACCGCCACGGGCCCGGTGCCGTCAGCCATCGCGGCCGCCACCGCGGCGGCCACGGCGAGCAACGCCACCGCCAGCACCCCGGTCGCCTCGGCGGTGCGTCGCAGCCCGCGGGCCACCAGCGCCTTGGTGAGCCAGGCAGCCATCGACGCGATGAGCAGCACAGCGGCGCGGATCAGCAGCGACAGGTCCCGCCAGGTGACGGCGGCGAACACGATGGCCGCGACCGCGAGCAGCAGGACTCCGCCGGCTGCGAGCAGCGTCTGTGGTCCGGCGGAGGCCAGCCAATCGCGCAGGCGGCCGATCGCCGGCAGCCCGACCGTCGGCGTGGGGACGTCCCGGGCGTCGCGTGACGCCGCTGGTATCGCCGAAGGCACGTCGGGGATGACGGCCTCGCGACGCAGGCGCAGCAGCAGGTCGCCCCGCTCGGCGGTCAGCGTCGAGATGCGACGGTCGATCGCGCAGGCGTCGTCCCGTGTCACCTCCGACCGGCACGTCACACGCCGGGCAGCGGCTCGGCAGCGAAGGCCCGAGCACCGCGGCACACGACGGGCACCGCGCGACCACCGGACCGTCGGCGTTCACGACGCCACCTCGGCCGTCAGCCCCGCCGCGTGTGCCGTCGCCGCATCGATCCGGCTGACGTAGCGGTACTTGAGCCCGCCCGTTTCGGCGAACGGGCCGGAATCGACCGGGAAGATGCGCAGCCGCGGCCGGCTGGCGTCCGGCGCCACACGACAGGCGTTCGCGAAGTCGCCGTTGCGGTCGGCGAGCCGCTGGAGCAGCCGAGCCGCAAGGTGGTCGGTGTCAAGCTCTCCAGCGGTGTGGCCTGGCTGCAGCTCGACCGCGAACAGCAGATGGGTCGCGGCCCGGTCGTCCTCCCAACTGATCAGCCGGAACTCGCGCATGCGCTCGGCGACATCGGTCTCGGCGTACAGCGCGTCGCGCAGCTCGTCGGGCGTGAGCGCCGCGCCGTAGAAGTCGACCGACGCGTCGGACCGGCCGTAGTGGAACAGCACCGGCAGGTCGAGCGTCAGCGCGTCGGCCACGTGTGCCGCGTCGTGCCGCCGCAGAAGGCGGCGCAGCACCGGCGCACGCACGACGTGGCCGACGTCGTGGATGTTGTAGCGGATGCGTGGTGACAGGTTCGCCGCCCGGCAGATCGTGACGACCAGCTCGCCCGCGCCGTTGGTCTCGATGACGTAGTCGAGCGGGTTGTACTGGAAGATCATCGGCAGCGGTCGGTCCGGGTGGGCGAGCAGCGCGGTCCGCAGCCCGGCGTTCGACGCGAGCTCGCGTCGCAGTGCGATCGTGCCGTCGCTCTCGGCCGCCATGTTGATCTCGAGGTCCGACGCGCCGTAGGAACCCATGACCCGCCGGTAGGACCGCAGCAGGTAGTCGCGCATGTTCTCACTGAGCCCCTCGCCACCGAAGCCGGCCGTCACGTCATACGCGCGCAGGTCGATCCGTGGGTCGTCCGCGAGGTCCTTGAGAAACGGCGGGTAGCCGAGCACGACGTAGCGGTGGTCGGGGCCGAGCTCGACGAGGGTACCGATGACCTTGGTGCGGTCCGGTCCCGTCGACTTGATCCGGCTCGACGACGCCAGCGCCATGGTGACGTTCAGGCCGGTCGCCCACGCGCCCATCGAGAAGGCGTTGATGACGACGACGGGGCCGTCGTCGAGGCCGCGCGCGAACGTGGTGCGCAGCAGCCGTGCGGTGGCCCTGCGCTCGGCTGGGCCCCGTACCCAGCTCGTGGGCGTGCCACTGCTGCCCGAGGACTCGTCGAGCACCACGCCACGGCGTGGCAGCCGGCCATGCCGGCACAGCGCCTCGAGCCCGTTGCCGGCGACGTACCCCGCCTTGTCGGTCTCCGGCAGCTCTGCCAGGGCCGGCGTCCGGCCGGCCGGCACGCCGTGCGTCGACAGGTGGGCGGCGTAGGCCGGCACCTGGCGCCGGGCGCGCTCGGCGGTGCCGACCGCGCGTAGCTTGCCCAGCCGCCACCGCAGCGCCTCGCCACCGGGGGCCAGCAGCAGGACCCGGCTGCGCCGGCCGCGCATCAGCATGGCGACCACCGCCTCGACGACCGCGGCGGCGGCACACGCCAACGCGCGCAGCGCCGGGAGCACACCCCCGCCGCGCATCAGACGGCCTCCACCAGCAGGGTGTCCACCGACAGTCGGTGGCTGCGTGGCGGCGGCGGGCTGTAGCCGATCCGCATGAGCATCCATGTCATCTCCTGTCCGTCGTGGGGATCTGTCTGGTTCTCGGCCACCGCCGCGACCAGCGCGGCGTGCGCTCGCGGGTTGGTGATCACGGACCCGAAGGGCTGCATCGCCACGCCATGGGCGGTCAGCAACAGCCAGCAGCGGATGAAGGCGCGACCGGCGCGCACGGAGTCGGCGGTCGTGGCGAACGGCCCGGTGATCCACGCGAGCTGGCGCACGCCGCGCATCGACCGCAGGTACAGCCACCGGGCCACGTCGCGCAGCCCGGGACGCGACCACCAGGTGTGGTGCTCGACGAACCAGTGCAGCACCCGCCCGGGCACACCCAGGCACGCGGCCGACAGGCCGTCGCGGCGACGTGCGGCCTCCTCGTGGGAGTAGCGCAGCCACGTCGCGAGCTCGTGGCGCACTGCGGGGTTCGCGATGTCGTCGAACAGCGTGCGCTGGTTGATGCGCACGATCTCGTCGACCACTGGACGGTCGGTGGTGGTCGCGAGCCGGTGTCCCCACCGGCGGGCCTCGACGTCGAGCTGGGCGAGCGCTGCCGGCTCGACCGTCCGGGAGTCGTACGGCAGGCGCGAGGTGCACCGCCGGGCGATGAGCTCGGCATCGAGGTCGGGGACCGGTCCACCGGCGGGGACCAGCGTGATCGTGCCCAGCGGGTGCAGGCGGTCGCTGCCGTCGAACGCCATGTCGTCGTACCGCAGGTTCTCGATGACGTCGGAACCCTCGGCGTGGGCGGCGATGGCCACGAGCTCGACGAAGATCCCGGCGCACACGTGCCCGAACGGGATCCCGTAGGGTTCGGCGGGCAGGCCGCGGTCGAGGTCGTAGTACAGCTCGATGCGGTCGGGGTCGGCGATGCGTACGCGGATCGGTTGGCTGTTGTGAGGCGACGGGTAGCGGCGCGCCGCCTGCAGGATGCGTGTCCATACGGCGGTCATCGGGCAGGCGTCCCGAACGCGCCGGCGTGGCGCGCCGCGGCCGTCAGCGTCGCGGCGCCGGCGATGCCGGAGAGGCCCAGGACACCGCCGCCGACCAGCAGCGCGATGGCGCCCGACGCGGCGCCGGTCGCGGCGACCATGGCGGCCGTCGCGATCGATCCCGCCGCACGCGGTCGGGCCGGTGGGACACGGTGTTCGATGGGGGCCATGACCACCGCGACCGGCACGAGCAGCATCAGCAGCGCGGCCAGCCACAGCGGCCGTGTCAACCACCACGCCGTCGACAGCGGTGCGACCGACCACCAGGCACCGGTCAGGGCCAGCCCGCCGACCACCAGCACCAGGACGGTCACGTGCCACAGGTACATGGTCATCGCCACGGTGTTGACGCGGACGATGGCCGCCCACAGGCCGGGGCGCTGCAGCCAGGCGGTCACCGGTCGGCGGACCGCGAGCGCGATCCCTGCCTGCACGCACCCGAGCAGCGCGAGGCTGACGACCGGCACATCGGGTCCGCCCGCCTCGGCGATGCCGATCACGGTCGCCGGGTAGCCCAGCCACCCGACGCCGATGACGAGCGCGGCCAGTGCGGCGGTGGGCATCCC
>JAHWKT010000158.1 GCA_019347695.1 Actinomycetota bacterium
GACGCTGCCCTCGACACCACCGACTGACCGGAGCTGCCCGTGGCGCACATCGTCTGGCTGGCCGACGCTCCCGCGGACCCGGTGCACCTGGGCGGCAAGGGCGCGGGCCTGGCGAGGCTGACGTCCGCGGGCCTGCCAGTACCCGATGGCTTCGTGGTGACCACCACGGCGTTCGAGGCGGTCGTCGACGCCGACGCCCGCCGCGCACTGCACGAGCTCGCGACGTCCGGTACCCAGGCGTCGATCGCCGCGCTGGAGGAGGTCTCGCGGCATCTTCGGTCGGAGGTGCTCGACCGCAGCGACGGCCACGCGGTGCTCGACGCGGTCACCGACGCCTACCGACAACTCGGCCAAGACGCACCCGTGGCCGTGCGGTCCAGCGCCTCGGGCGAGGATGCGGCGGACCACAGCTTCGCCGGTGAGCACGACTCCTACCTGTGGGTGCGCGGCGCCGACGCGGTCGCCCGCGCCGTGCGGGACTGTTGGGCCAGCCTGTACACGGCACGGGCCGTGGAGTACCGCCAGCACGAGGGCGGGCTGCCAGAGGGCGCCATGGCGGTCGTGGTCCAGCGCATGGTCGATGCCCGCTCGGCCGGTGTGTTCATGACCCTGAACCCGTCGAACGGCGACCGCTCGAAGGTCGTGATCGAGTCGGTCTGGGGGCTAGGTGAGCCACTGGTTAGGGGCCAGGTCAACCCCGACCGGTTCGTCGTGGACAAGGTGACCGGTCAGATCCTCCAGCGCGACATCACCGTGAAGGCGACGCGGGCCGTCCGCGCCCCCGATGGCGGCATCGCCACGGTCGACGTCGACGACGGGCGCCGGGAGGCGCCGTCGCTGACCGACGACGAGATCGCCGTGCTCGTCGGCTGCGGCCGGCGCATCGAGCGTGCCGAGGGCGTGCCGCAGGACGGCGAGTTCGCGCTCACCGACGAGCCGGCACCGGACAACCTGCGCGTGCTGCAGACGCGGCCGGAGACGGCGTGGAGCCGAGCGCGGCGCCCGTCGGTCACCGGCGGCCGCACGGCGATGCAGCAGATCCTGCACACGATCGCCACACCCGACGCCGCACTGCGCGGCCCGGACGACGCCGCCTGACACCACCGATCCACCGCAACCCGAAGGAGACCGCCGTGACCGACAAGCGCTTCCCCGACCCGTTCGACGTCGCGACGCCTGAGGGCGCCGATGGCTGGGAGCGAATGTACAACTGGTACCACTTGTTCGGCGACGAGCGACGCGAGCAGGACGCGCAGCGGTTCTGGTTCCAGGACCGCCTGCACCATCCTGGGGCGTTGCACCCGTACGACGAGATCCAGTGCGAGTGCTGGTGGCAGGCGCTCGGCGCGTTCAACACGCGGATCTTCGCAATGCCGCCGGCCTTCGGCGTCGACCAGCGGATCCTCAACGGCTACCTGTACGTCTCGCCGGTGCCCGCGCCACCCGACGACGTCGCTGCGCGCGCTGAGATCTTCGAGCGCCGTGCCTCCCACTACTACGAGCACTGGGACGCCATCTACGCGGAGTGGAAGGACAAAGTCCGCCACCGGCTCGAGATGGTGCGGGACCTCGACTTCTCGCCACTGCCCGACCTCGAGGACGAGCGGGTCGTGTTCGATCACGTCGGTGCGTCGTCGGGCTACCGGCTGATCGAGAGCTTCGACCGCATGGTCCTCGCGATGTACGAGACCTACCAGTTCCACTTCGAGCTGCTCAACATCGGCTACGCCGCCTACCTGACGTTCTTCGGCTTCTGCAAGCAGGCGTTCCCCGACATCGCGGACCAGACGATCTCGCGGATGGTGGGCGGACTGCACGTCGACCTGTACCGGCCCGACGACGAGCTGAAGCGGCTGGCCAAGGAGGCCGAGCGTCTCGGCGTCGGTGACACGATCCTCGATGCCGACGACGCGGACGCGCTGTTCGGCCGGCTCACCGACGACGACGCGGGACAGGAGTGGGTCGACGACTGGAACGCGACCGCGGACCCGTGGTTCCTGTTCAACACCGACCCCGGCCACCCGGGCGGGTATCACATCTACGACACCTGGGCCGACGACCCGAACATCCCGCTCGCGTCGGTCAGGGAGTACATCACGCGGCTGCGCCAGGGCCAGGGCCTCGACCGGCCGACCGCCGACGTCCTCGCCGAGCGCGACCGCATCACGGGCGAGTACCGCGAGCTGCTGGCCGAGGAGGACCGTGGCGCGTTCGACGAGATGGTCGGGCTCGCCCGCACGGTGTTCGTCTACATCGAGGAGCACGTGCTCTACATCGAGCACTGGATGTGGGCGACCTTCTGGAAGCAGTCCAAGACGCTGGCCGCATCGCTTGCGCGGATGGGTGTGTTCGACGACGCGGAGGACATGTTTTTCCTGCGCCGCTACGAGGTCGCCGAGGCGATCTACGACCTCGTCGCGGCGTGGTCGGTCGGCAGCCGGCCGCGCGGCGCCGACTACTGGCGGCCCATCGTCGCCGAGCGTCGCGGCATCTACGAGGTGCTCGCCAACCACGACCCCGAGCCGGCGCTTGGCCCGCCCCCCGAGGAGGTCAGTGAGCCGTTCACGGTGATGCTGTGGGGGATCACCACCGACACCGTCGGCGAGTGGCTCGCCGACGACGATGAAGAAGGGGAGCGGCGGCTCAAGGGGATCGCCGGGGCCCCCGGTGTCGTGGAGGGTCCGGTGCGCATCATCGGTGACGTCAGCGAGCTCGACACCGTCGAGCAGGGCGACATCCTGGTGTGCCCCGCCACGTCGCCGTCCTGGTCGCCGGTGTTCTCGCGGATCGCGGCCACCGTGTCCGACGTCGGCGGGATCATGAGCCACACCGCGATCGTCTGCCGCGAGTACGGGTTGCCCGCGGTGGTCGGCACCGGCAACGCGGTGTCGACGCTGACCAACGGCCAGCGCATCCGCGTCGACGGCGACACCGGTGTCGTGACGGTGCTCGACGGCCAGACCAGCTGAGCGTCGCGATCGGACACGGAGGCCGAACGACGTGGGAGCGGAGGACACCACTGCGCACGAGCCGCCGTGCACCGCCATAGCGGGCCGCTGCGTGCTGCCTCCGCCGGCGCCGGACGCCGACCTGGTCGACCCCTCCGACCGGGTCGTGCGTCGGCGCCGCGCGGTGCGGTGGGCGGCGCAGGCCCGCACCCGGGGCGGCGACGGGCCGGTGCCGCGGACGCTGCTGCTCGACGTGGGCGGTGTCGTCATCCCGACGCTGTTCGAGTCGACGGCCATCCCGGACTTCCCGGCGGGTCCGCTGGGTGACGACGCCGCATACGCCGAGGTCGAGGCCGGCCGGCTGCAGGAACGCGACTACTGGGGGCAGCTGATCGCCGCCCGGCCCGACATCGATGCGGGCGCGCTGTGGCGGACCTGCTCGTACGTGCGCGCCGAGATCCGCGCCGCGGTCGCCGCGATCGCCGGGCGTGTGCGCGTCGTCGCGTTCACCAACGACATGGCGCACTGGTTCGGTGACGACTGGCCCGAGCGATTCACCGAGCTCGACCACTTCGACCAGGTCGTCGAGGCGTCGAAGCTCGGCGTCCTCAAGCCGGCGCCCGCGTCGTTCGAGCACGCGGCAGCAGCGGTCGGCGAGGACCCCGCGCGCTGCCTGTTCGTCGACGACCTGCCCGCCAACCTCGACGGGGCCGCCGCCGTCGGCATGGCGACGCTGCACTTCGACGTGCGTGATCCCGCCGCAGCGATCGCGCGGATGCTCGATCGCCTCGGCATCGCGGGCGCCGCCGCGCCGCGGCGGCGGTCCACGGTATTCGTCGTTCCCCGTAGCGACCACCGGCCATGAGCCCAAACCACCCGATGTGAGGGATGATCATCGATGCTGTCCGCGACCGAACGTCTCCGAACGCTGGGGCTCGCGCTGCCGCCGCTGCGGCCACGAGCCGGCAACTACCGGGGCTGGCGGCGGATCGGTGACACCCTCTACCTGGCCGGTCAGGGCGCTGACGGCTGGGTCGGCCGGGTCGGCGACGACCTGACGCTGGAGGGTGCGCAGCTCGCGGCGCGCGACTGCGGGCTCAACCTGCTGGCACAGACCGCCGACGCCCTGGGGTCGGTCGACGCCGTCGAGGCGATCGCCAAGGTCACGGGCTTCGTGGCGTGCGTCGAGGGCTTCGACCGGCTCCCACAGGTCATCGATGGCGCCTCGGACCTGTTCGTCGACGTCTTCGGCGAACGCGGGCAGCACGCCCGGTCGGCCATCGGCGTGCAGCACCTGCCGAAGGGCTTCGCGGTGGAGATCGAGATGGTCGTCGCTGTCCGCTCCGGCGCCACGCCCGCGAGCTACCGGCACGCGGTGTAGCCGCCGGCCGTCGGAGCTGTGCCGGGGCCGCCGGCAGGACGCGTCGTCCTGCGGTCCCAACGGCCGGTAGGTCCTCGAACGGGCGTCACCACGGATTGAGGCTGGTCAAGGCCCGGATCACGGGCGCGGGTTCGATCACGGCCATGTGATCGGCGCCCGGAAGCTCGGTGAGGGCGACGTCATCGCCCTTGGCGTGGGCCAGCGCCGCGTAGGCACGCGACTGCGCAACCGGGACCTTGGCGTCGGCGTCACCGTGGACAAGCACCTGCCGGACGCCCAGCGGCAGCAGCGCCGCAGGTGAGGCGCACCGGTACCGCGCCGGGACCTCCGCCGGCAGGCCCTCGAGGAACCTGCGTGTGGCCTCCCGGCCCAGCCCGTCGGCCGCGGCGGCGTCGAGGTCGCACAGGCCGGCGAGGCTCACGACGGCAGCTGGTCGCAGCGGTCGTGGCGACGTCCTGTCGCCTGCCCGCGGACCCGCACCGGGCAGTGCACCGGGCGGTCGGTGGGCGATTGGCTCGAGCCGGGAGAGGTGTCGGGACGGTCCGCGCCCGGCACGGGGCGGCGGGACGTTGCCCAGAGCACCAGTTGGCCGCCCGCCGAGTGGCCGACCAGCACGACGCGGTCGAGGTCTAGGGCTCGCCGTGCCGGCAGTGCCTGCACGGCGTCGATGCCGGCAGCGACGTCCAGCAGCGTGCCGGGCCATCCTCCGCCGGCCTGGCCCATCCGCCGGTACTCCAGGTTCCAGACCGCGAAGCCGCGAACGGCCAACGGGCGGGCGAGCGGCCGCATGAGGTCGAGCGTACGGTGCGCCCGCCAGAAGCCGCCGTGCACGAGCATCACGACCGGCGCCTTGCCGTGGCGTCGTCCCGGCAGCGTCAGCTCGCCGAACTGTTCGCTGTCGTCGCCGTAGGTGTAGCGGATCGTCGAGGTCGCCGTCATCCGCAGCGTCGATCCACGATCGTCTGGGCGGGATACCGCTCGCTACGCCGGGTCAATGGCGTCGCGGATCTCCATGACGACCGCCTTGGGCTCCGTCATGAACTCCCGGCTGTAGTCACCGCCCTCACGGCCGATACCCGAGTCGCCCACACCCCCGAAGGGCGCGCGCAGATCACGGACGAAGAAGCAGTTGACCCAGACGGTGCCGGCGCGCAACCGGGCGGCGACGCGGTGGGCACGGTGGACGTCGTCGGTGAAGAGCATGGCGTTGAGGCCGTAGCGGGTGTCGTTGGCCAGCGCAACGGCCTCATCCTCGGTGTCGAATGGTGTGACGGTGACGACCGGTCCGAAGATCTCCTCGCAGTGGACCCGCGCCGTCGTCGGCGCGTCGACTATGACGGTGGGGCGCACCGACCAGCCATCGCCGACACCGCCGGTCAGGATTTTGCCGCCATCGTCGCCGATGGTGTCCAGGTAGCCGCTGACCTTGCGGAAGTGGGTCTCGGACGCCAGTGGGCCGAGCTGCGTCTCCGGTTGCAGGGGGTCGCCGATGGTCAGCGCATCGGCCGACGCGACGAAGCGCGCGACGAACTCGTCGTAGACCGGCCGCTGGACGAACAGCCGGCTGCCCGCCAGGCACACCTGCCCGGAGTTGGTGAAGATCGCGCGGTTCGACCACGACACGGCGGCGTTGAGGTCAGCGTCGGCGAACACCACGTTGGCGCCCTTGCCGCCCAGCTCGAAGCTGTAGGGCGTGAGGTTGGCGGCGGCCACACGGCCGATGGCGCGGCCGGTAGTCGACTCGCCGGTAAAGGTGATGCGGTCGACGTTCTGCGACGTGGTCAGCGCCTCGCCGACCGACTCGGGCCCGTAGCCGTGCACGACGTTGAGCACACCCGGCGGAATGCCGGCCTCCAGCGCGAGGCGCGCGAGCACCGTCGCCGACACCGGTGTATCTTCGGCGGGCTTGAGGACCACCGTGTTGCCCCACGCGAGCGCCGGCGCGATCTTCCAGCTCTCGAGCATCAGCGGGAAGTTCCACGGCGCGATCGCCGCCACCACGCCGGCTGGCTCGTAGCGCACGTAGACATGATGGCCGGAGTCCATCGGCAGCGATTCGCTGGTGCGGAGCCGGGCGTGATCGGCGAAGAAGCGGAAGTTGCTCGCCGCACGCGGCACGTCCTTGGCGTGCATGACCGAGTGGGGCTTGCCCATGTCGCGCGTGTCGGCGTTGGCGAGCTCGTCTGCGTGATCCTCGACCAGATCCGCCAGGCGGTGCAGGATCGCGCCGCGCTCGGCGCGTCCCATGTGGGGCCATGGCCCACTGTCGAACGCCGACCGGGCGGCCGCCACTGCGCGCTCGGCGTCGGCAGCCGAGCCGAGTGCAATCTCGGCCCACGGCTCGCGTGTCCACGGGTTGACGGTGTCGAACCGCTCACCGTCGATCGATGGCACCTCGTCGCCGCCGAGGACATGTCCGAAGAAGTTCATCGCAGGCCTCTCTGACCGGCGGGTGCGCGGGATGAAATCGTACGCATCGTGGTGCACCGCCGAGCGCGGCGTTCCGCCGAGGACAACACAGCGCGCGATGCCGACCTCAGGACAAGCGGAGCCTCGCGAGATCGGCCAGTGGCATAATGGTTATCCAGGCCTGAGCAGACAATCTGCGCCTTGGTCTTAGTGGTCCACGTTGCAGGTCGGCAGCGTCGTCAGTCCGGTGGTCAGCGTGGGGGAGTGGCGTGTTCGTTGAGCTGTGACTTGACCGTGCGGTCGGCTTCTTCGACGGTGCGGCGCAGGACGTCGAGCAACTCGATGATGTGCGCGCGGTCGGGCATGGGTGTCGGCCTGCCGAGTGCGGCTGTGCAGGCGTTGCGGATCCATTCGGACATGGTCATGCCCTCGGCGCGGGCCGCGACGCGGATCTGTTCGAGTTCGCCGGGCGGCATCCGAAACGAGGTGACCGTGGCGACGTCCTTGGTGGGGCTGGCGTCGACGGTCTCGTACTGATCGCTGTCGAGTTCAGCGTCCAGTTCGTCGCGGTGGGCGTACTGCCACTCGGCGATTTCAGCGTCGGTCATGTCGAGAAGTCGGGATAGTCGAGGGTCATCACAGCCTCCATGCGCTGATCGGACGGGCGGTGTGATCCTTGGGTCGGTAGAGGAAGTTGACGCGGATGCCGTTGCCGATCGCCACGTAGTCACCGGCGGCGCTGCGCTTGTTGCGCGCGAAGCGAGTCGCGGTGAACAGCAGGGTCTCGATCTCGGTGAGCGTGGCGCCGTGACGGGTGACGTGGGAAGCATTGCCGTCGTCCAGCTACACATACTAAATCGTGACCGTGCCACGCACCTTCTCCTATGTCATACGAAAAGCGTAGCGTAATACGCCGGTGTGGGTGGGGGGCGCGAATCTACATGTCCAGCGACGCGGTGCCGGCCTGGTGCAGTCGACGTAGCCAGCAACGTAGCCACCGGCGACTGCTCGGACGCGGCGGGACTGGGACCGACGGCTACGGACGCGTGCGCACGCAGTGGACGGATGACGTCTTCCCTACGCCGTTCTTGCGCTGCGCGGCGGTCGGATACGATCGGACGCGGGTGGCCTCCACGGGACGCTGTCGGACGTGTTGGACGGTTCGTCGTGTGCATGGCATGGAAGAGGTCAGGGGTTCGATTCCCCTTAGCTCCAC
>JAHWKT010000159.1 GCA_019347695.1 Actinomycetota bacterium
AACGCCCGGCGTTCGTCGTCGCTCATCCGGTGCATCCGGGCAGGTCCTTCCTGGGCTCCTGGTCCCTGGGTCTACGGTCCGACGACGAGATCGTGGGTGACGTCGGCGACGGTCGCCGCGCCACACAGCCGCATGGCCCGTTCGAGCTCGGTGCGCAGCTCGTCGAGCACGGCGCAGACGCCGTCGGCGCCGTCGACGACCAGGCCCCAGATCACCGGACGACCGACGAACACCCCGACCGCGCCCAGTGCCAGCGCCTTGACGACGTCGGTGCCCCGCCGGATGCCGCCGTCGACGTAGATCTCCGTGGCGTCGCCGACGGCGGCGGCGACCTCCTCGAGCGCGGTCGGCGGGTCGATCGTGGTGTCGAGCTGGCGGCCGCCGTGGTTCGACACGATGATCCCCGCCACGCCGGCGCGCACGCAGGCGGCCGCGTCGTCGGCGCGCAGCACCCCCTTGGCGAGCACCGGCAGCGACGTCCACGAGATGATCTCGTGCAGGTCGTCGAACGTCAGCGCGACGTGCCGCGCGTAGGTGTCGCCGCCGGTGTCGTCGGGTCGCGCCATGTGCGGCAGGCCGACCCGGTCGTTGAGTGCCATGGCTTCGTGGCGGCGCAGCCCCAGCGTGGGCACGTCGACGGTGACCACGAGCGCCTGGTGCCCGCACGCCTCGGCGCGCTGCACCAGCGCTCGTGCGCGGTCGAGGTCACCGCGGACGTACAGCTGGAACCAGCGGGCCGCGTCGGAGGCGGCCTCGGCGATGGCCTCCATCGACCGGGTCGACAGCGTCGACACGACGTAGGGCACGCCGGCGGCGGCCGCACCGCGGGCGGTGGCGCACTCGGCGTCGGGATGCGCCAGCTCGTGGGCCGCGGTCGGCGCGATGCCGATCGGCGCCGCGGCGGTGGCGCCCAGCATCGTCACGGTCGTGTCGACGGCGGTCACGTCGCGCAGCACGCGCGGGCGTAGCCGCACCCGCTGCCACGCCCGCGGGTTGTCGTTCACGCTCACCTGGTCGTCGGCGCCGCCGGCGTAGTAGTCGTAGACCGCCGGCTCCAGCCGGTCTCTCGCGCGTGCTTCGAAGTCCTTCGCCATCGGCTGGGACGCTAGCGCATCTGCCGGCGACGGCAGCCGCTCAGCCCGCCAGCACGTAGGCGACCGGCTGCGCGAGTCGCGATGCGCCGTCGAGCGTCAGCGTCGCGCCCGGTTCGTAGCTGCGTGGCGCGCCGTAGCGGCCGTCACGCAGGACGTGCACGTCGACCTGGTCGACGTCGAGGTCGACGAACCAGTAGACCGGCACCTCGCGCCGCTCGTACAACGCCCGCTTGGCGATCAGATCGAGCCGCCGCGTTGACGGCGACGACATCTCCACCACGAGCGTGGGCGTGACGTCGATGTGCGCGGGGTTGACCAACGCCGCCGCGATCACCACGACGGCATGTTGATGCCGACGGACCGGCGACGGCGACACGAACAGCTCCCGTTGACCAGCTCCCGGCGGAGACCGTCGTCGGGGAACGCCGCGAGATCGCTCCTCGTCAGACCACGTGCGACCGGTGCCGCCCCACGACGCCTCTCACCACCACGCGCGCACGCTATCGGCGCTGATCATCGGTGACCATCCGACCCGAGCGTAGCCTGTGGACACTGCCGCAGGGTCTCATCGGTGAGCATCTCACCGATGAGACCCTCACACATGAGACGCTGCTGACGGCCCACGAGTTGCCCGTGCGCTACCGCTCCACAGCGGAGCGCCTGGATCTGCCCGGCCGCACGAACCAGCGGCTCGCTGCGGAGTGTGGTACCGCTCACGCGGTGGAGAGGTCGAGCACCGCGAGGTCGAACCGCCGCGCCGCCGTGCGGGCCAACCTGCGGTCGGCGGTGACGAGCGTGGCACCGATCTCTCGGGCCAGCGCCGCGTACAGCGCGTCGTAGCCCGACATTGCGACCGCAAGCCGTACGGCGGTGGCCAACAGCGGTCGATGATCGATCCTAACAATCGGCGCGTCTCGGAGATCCGCCACGCCGCCGTCCACCTCGGATCGGTCGAGCTGCCCACGTTTGCCCATCGTGACGAGTCGGTGCAGCACTCAGCGTCGAGTAACTGCGGCGCGCACGCCAGATCGGCGATGATCCGTGATTCGGCCTCGAGTCCCGCGTCGGTCCGCAGCAGCAGTTCGATCATCGCTGCGGCGTCGACCACGATCATCCGTCGTCCGGCGGGTCGGCCTCGGCGGCCAGCTCCTCGAGTTGCGCGTCACGGTCGGCCCGGTCGCGGGCGACGGATGCCGCGACCGACTCGTCCAACCGCACGCGCCGGCGGGACCGCACCCGCGCGATGTCAGGTTGTGACCTGGTCGGCGTCGAGGATGGTGTAGGCGTAGCCCTGCTCGGTCAGGAAGCGTTGGCGCCTGGCCGCGAACGCCTGATCGACGGTCTCCCTGGCGACCAGGCTGTAGAAGCTGGCCTGTCCCCCGTCGGCCTTGGGGCGCAGGATCCGCCCGAGGCGCTGTGCCTCCTCCTGGCGGCTGCCGAACGCGCCGGACACCTGGATCGCGACGTTGGCCTCGGGCAGGTCGATCGAGAAGTTCGCGACCTTGCTGACGACGAGCACCGGTAGGTTCCCGTCGCGGAACGCCGCGAACCGCTCCTCGCGGACCGCCTGGGAGGTCCGACCGGTGACCACCGGCGCGTCGAGGCGTTCGGCGATCGTCGACAGCTGGTCGAGGTACTGGCCGATGACCAGCACGCGGTCGCCGGCGTGGCGTGCGGTCAACGCCTCGATCACCGGCAGCTTGGCGCGGGTCGTGGCCGCCAGCCGGTAGCGCTGGCGCTCCGGCGCGGTGGCGTAGCCCATCCGCTCGTCGTCGGGGAGCCCAATGCGCACCTCGGTGCAGGTGGCCGGCGCGATCCACCCCTGGGCTTCGAGGTCACGCCACGGCGCGTCGTAGCGCTTGGGGCCGATGAGCGCGAACACGTCGGGTTCTTTGCCATCCTCGCGTACGAGCGTCGCGGTGAGCCCGAGGCGGCGGACCGCCTGGATCTGCGCCGTCGCCCGGAACACGGGCGCCGGCAGCAGGTGCACCTCGTCGTAGATGACCATCCCCCACCGTTGCGCGTCGAACAGCGCGAGGTGCGGGTGCGCCTCGGCGAGTGGCGCGTCGTCGTCCGCGGTGGGGTCGCGCCAGGTCAGCACCTGGTAGGTCGCGACCGTGATCGATCGGATCTGCTTGTGCTCACCGGAGTACTCGCCGACCTGCTCGCGGCCGATGTCGGTCTTGTCACACAGCTCGGCGATCCACTGGCGCGCGGCGAGGATCGACGTTGCGACAACCAGCACCGACGCGCCCGCCTGCGCGATCGCCGCGAGCCCGATGACCGTCTTGCCGGCGCCGCACGGCAGCACCAGCACCCCGTTGCCGCCCGCGGCCGACCCGTCGGCCCACCACGACGCGACCGCCTCGGACTGGTAGGTGCGCAGCGTGGCGCGCAGCTTGAGGTCGAGCGCGGCGCCCTCGACGTAGCCGGCCTCGTCGGCGGCCGGCCAGCCGAGTCGCAGCAGCGCCTGCTTGAGCGGCCCGCGGTCACCCAGCGCCAGCGCGTACCGGTTGCCGTCGAGACGGTCACCGAGCAGCGCGGCGACGTCACGGTCGCGGGCGACCTCCTCGAGCAGTGCGGGTTCGGCGGTCGTGAGCGCCAGCGCACCGGAGTCGAAGTCGCGCACGATCCGCAGACGGCCGTAGCGGGCCATCTGGTCGCGGACGTCGACGAGCACGCCGTCGGGCACCGGGTACTTCGCGTAGTCGACGAGGGTGGCGGCGACGTCGTCGGCGTCGACACCGGCCGACGCGGCGTTCCACAGCGACAGCGGGGTGATCCGGTAGGTGTGGACGTGCTCGGGCGACTTCTCGAGCTCGGCGAACCGGGCGAGCGCCGCGCGGGCGTCGCCGGCCTTGGGTGCGGCGACTTCGAGCAGCACCGAGGCGTCGGACTGCACGATCAGCGGGTTGTCGTAGGCGGTCACCACAATGTCTCGTCGCCGTCGTCGGCGCTGCCCTGTTGCTGCTCGGCCCGTTCGTCGAGCGCCTGCTGGAGGCGTCGGAGCCGCTCGATCGGGTCATCGATGTCGTCGTCGATGGTGGGCAGCGCCTGCTGGCGCCCACCGGCGGTCAGTCTGGCGGCGAGCTCGGCGGGCGGCGGCACGGGCCGCAGCGACGGCAGCCCGTCGCCGGTGCCGGCGGTGCGCCAGCCGACGCGGTCGGCCTCGAGTGCGCCGGACTCGATGGTGGCGCCGTCGGCATCCTCGGCGACGGCCGCGACCCCGGCGTCGGCGAGTGCCGCGAGCAGCCTGGCCCGTGACAGCGTCGAGACCGCCACCGTCGGGGCGAGCAGGCGCAGCTTCGCGGCGCGGACGCCGACCGCCTGCGTCAGCAGGGCGGCGTCGTCGCTGCGCAGATACGCCGTCGCGGTGCCAGCGCGGACCTGACCGCGGCGCCGCGCGACGTCGCGGATCAGGTACTCGACGTTCTGGGGCACGCCGACGCGGGAGTGCTCTTTGAGCCAACCGAGGATCTCGTCGTCGTCGGCACCGGCGGCCATCGCGGCGGCGAGTCGGCGTTCGCTCAGGCGGTAGACCCGCGCGCCGGCGGCCGACTCCAGCTCGGCCCACCGCGCGAGCGCCGCGGTGACGTCGGGGGCCGCGTCGGGCGGAGCGACGATCGTCAGGTCGGCCTGCACCACAACCTCGTCGTCGGGCGCGGGCAGCGTGGCTTCGACGGCGTCGGGACCGTCGAGCACCGCGCGACCCGCGACGGTCAGGCCGACCGGGCCGTCCGGCGGGACGAGGCCGAGCGCTCTGCTCGCCTCGAGCATCGCCGCGACGCGTCCCGGCGCGCCGAGCACCTGGGCGCAGCGGGCAGCGGCGACGTCCGTGATGTCGTCCTCGGCGATGCCGTGCCCGTCGGGGAGGTCGGCGAGCAGCAGCAGCCACGCCGAGCGGGTCGCGACCGCGGTGGCGTTGGCGACCATCGCGTACGGCTCGTAGCGCTCGGGCAGGCCGTCGAGCTCGGACAGCTGCACGCTGTGGCGCCACGTGTCGACCAGCGACGCCCACCGCCACGCGGCGCTGCGCTCGTTCCACTGCTCGACCAGCGCCGTGGGCGCCCACTGCCGGTGGGTTCTTCGGTTGCGTCCGCGCCCGCTGGTGCCCGTCTCGACCTGGCCGAGCAGGCCGATCTCGGCCGCCAGGGTGGCGAGCAGGCCGACCTGGGGGCCGTCGAGGCCCAGCGACTTGGCCGCGGCACGGACCGGACGGACACCCAGGCCACCCTCGGACAGCGCGTCGGCGGGGCGCGCCCGCCAGTGCGCGAGCAACGCGTCGAGGTGCTCGAGCACGGGTGGCAGCGATGGCTGGCCGCCGGGCAGCGTGATCGGCGAGGGGTGGCGGCCCGTCGGGAACGCGTCGCCGAACAACCGTCCGCCCCGCACGCCGACGATCGTGTCGAGCCACGCCAGGCACAGCTGGTCGACGTGGTCGACGCCGACCAGGCTGAGGTCGAGCAGCTCGGCGATGGCGCTGTCGTCGTAGCGGTGCCCATAGGGCGGCCAGTGGGGCTCGCCGAGGTCCTCGATCCGCTGCGGGCCGTGCTCGAGGAGCACGGTGAGCACCCTGGAGGCCGCCGGGGACAGGCCGTCGACCGCACGCTGGATGGTGTCGGGGTCGCGCAGCGCGGTGACCAGCGCGTCGATCCGGTCGGCCTTGCGGGCGGGCACCGGTCGGCCGAGCAAATGCAACTTTTCGGCCAGCACATCGGTGATGACGCCGCGCAGCGCCGGTGCGGCGGGGATGCCGGGCAGGTCGATCGCCGCGGCCGCCCGCGGGTGCAGCGCGAGCCAGCCGACGTCGGGGTCGGTCAGCAGCCGGTCGTGCAGGGTCTGCGCGGCGCGGTCGAGCTCGTCATCGTCCAGCGTCGGCGCCTCTTGCCGGGCTTTGGCGCGGGTGAGGCTGCCGCCGTGCCACACCGCGAGCTGGGCGAGCGCGAGTGCAGGTTCGTCCAGCGAGAGGACGAGGAACTCGGTGGCCGCCGGGGTGGCGAGCAGCCGGGCGAAGCCGTCCCGGTCGAGCGGCTGCGGCGTCTGCGGGCCGAACGGCCACGACAACGCGAGCGGCCCGCGACCGACCGCGGCGTCGGCCAGGCACGGCACCTGTGCGAGCAGTGCGGCGATGGTCTCCGCGTCGAGATTGGGAACGATGTCCTGCGCGTTGGGCACCGATGAGCGTCGACGAACGTGGCGTGCCACAGCATCCCTACCAGCGAGGAGAACGGTTCGGTGGTGCGAAGGGAAGGCGGTCCAGACTACGCGACGCGGCCGTCGTGTCAGGCCAGCCGAGCGCCGCCCTGTGGACGGGTCCGGCTCACTTCTCGGTCATGCCCCGGAGCAGCGACTCGATCGTGTGCATGCCGAGCGCGAGCTGGCCAAGCTTGCCGTCGATGGCGTCGAACCTGTCGGTGTGCTCGGCGTGCATGCGGCTGTGCTCGGCCAACGTGCGGCTGTGTTCGGCCTGCGTCGCCCGTAGCGCGTTGAGCAGCTCGATGTTGCGCTGGTGCGCATCGCGCGCGGTGTGGGCCTCACGCGTAGCGGTGACGCCGAGATCGGTCGCATGCCGAACCTCGATCGTCAGTTCATCGACCCTGGTCTCGAGCGCCGCGACGCGTTCCACGAGGTCCGCCATTCCCCTGCTCCTGATCCATGCCGTGCGTTGGCGCGATCGTAGCGGACATCAGAACGGTCGTGCCGCCGATCTCGACACTTGTGGATAGGGCGCACGACCCAGCCGAGCGGGTGCACGCATGGGTCACCGGTGACCCGGGTAGCCGGAAGACACGACCGTCAAGGAGAGAGGCATGGGTGTGAGTGAGAACATCGAAGAGGGCGCCGGGCGCATGAAGGAGGCCGCTGGCTCGCTGCTCGGCGACGAGGAGCTGAAGGAGGAGGGCCGCGCCCAGCAGGACAAGGCCCGCGCCGAGCAGAAGGCCGAGCAGGCCGAGCGCGAGGCCATCGAAGCCCGCAAGGAGGCCGCCGCCCACGAAACCCGTGAGGAGCGTACGGAGACCAACGGCACCCGCGACCATCGCCCGTAGCGGGTCCTGGTCGCATGCGATGACGGCAGGCGCCCTCAGTCCGTCGGCATGAGCTCCACCACGCAGTCGATACCGGGCGCGGTCGCCATCGCGTCGTCCAATGTCAGCACAGCCGAGCCGACGAGTTCGGCAAGTGCGACATAGGCGGCGTCGTACACCGTCAAGTTGGGCCGAAGCTCCCACACGCGCTCGGCAAGCGCGCGGTGTAGATGTCGTGTGATCGCAAGGTCCCAGTAGTCGTCGCGTGCCTGGTCCGCGCGTCTCGACGAGAGCTTCCCACCGGCCAGCAGGCCACGAATGCCTGAGAGCACCTCGAGGTCGACGACGTACGGCGCGTGCAGCTGGCCTCCCGCGACCAGCGCCGACCGGACGCGTTCCCCGTAGTCGGTGTCGACGGTCAACGCTGCGATGAGCGCCGAGGCATCCGGAACGAGCATCAGTGCGATGCGCGATCCGCGCGAACACTGGCGACGACATCGTCAGCGGTCACGACCGACCCGGACCGATGCCCGACCCGCTCCATCACCTCGGCCACCGTCGGGGTCGCCGCGTGCTCGTCCAGCAGCGCTCGCAGATACTCCTGCAACGACTGGCCGGCCGCCGCCGCCCGCCGCTTCAACACCGCGTGGGTCTCAGCCGAAACATCGCGAACCTGCACTTTCGTCATGCCGTCATAATAGCGCCA
>JAHWKT010000030.1 GCA_019347695.1 Actinomycetota bacterium
GCAGGCCGACGTGCTGGCACGCGCCACGACCTGGCGCGACAGGCTCGGCGCCGACACCCCGCGGGTGGCGATCGCGACCGACATCGAACAGGCCGCCACGCTCGAGTTGCTGGCAGGCGTCATGCTCGCAGGCGGCAGCGTGGTGGCCGAGCGCCCCGCCCCCACGACCGCGCGATGGCAGCGGTGGGCAGCCGAGCGCGTGACCACCGTCGTCGGCGACCCGGACGTCGCGCGCGGCGCACCGGACGCGGTGACGGTGCTCGACCTCGACGGGAGCACGAGCCCGCGTCAGGTCTGAGCCGGCTCGCTGCGCTCGCCCTGGCCGTCGCCGCCCACGGGGCCCGCCGGGTGCTCCTTGAGACGACGCAGCCGCTCGGTACGCAGTTCGCGTCGGATGCGCGCGTGCTCCCGCCGGCGGCGGTCCGCATCGGTCTCCGGCCGCAGCGGCGGCACCGCGGCAGGCCTGCCGTCGTCGTCGAGGGCGACCATGAGCAGGTAGGCGCTGGTGGTGTGCCGCCGCGCGCCGCCCCGCCACGATTCCGCCTCGACCCGGACACCGACCTCGAGTGACGTGCGTCCCACGTCGTTGACCCGCGCCTTGACCACGAGGATGTCACCGACGTCGACGGGTTCCAGGAACGACAGGCCATCGATGGCGGCGGTCACGCACACCCGGCCACAGTGCCGGGCCGCGGCGGTGCCGGCGGCGGAGTCGACCGCGCGCATCACCACACCGCCGTGCACCTTGCCGAGCGCGTTCGAGTCGGTGATCTCCATCGTCCGCGCGAACACGACCTCGCTGTCACGCGGCGTCCCGCCGTGCTGCTCGCCGTCGTCGGTCACGACAGGCGCCCGAGCAGCTGCCGGCCGATGACCAGCCGTTGGATCTCCTGGGTGCCCTCGTAGATCTGCGTGATCTTCGCGTCGCGCATGTACCGCTCCACCGGATACTCCGTGGTGTAGCCGTACCCGCCATGCAGCTGCACGGCGTCGACCGTGACCCGCATCGCCACGTCGCCGGCCTTCAGTTTGGCCATCGAGCTGTACAGCGTCAGATCGTCGTCGCCGCGGTCGGCCTTCGCCGCCGCGAGGTACACGAGCTGACGCGCCGCGACGGTCTCGGTGACCATGTCGGCGAGCATGAACTGCACCCCCTGGAAGGCACCGACCGGCTTGCCGAACTGCCGGCGTTGGCGGACGTAGCCGGTCGCGGCGTCGATCGCCCCCTGCGCGATGCCGACCGCCTGCGCGCCGACCACGAGACGGGTGTGGTCGAACGCCTGCATCGCGTAGGTGAACCCCCGACCCTCCTCGCCGAGCAGGCGGTCGCCGGGGATCCGGCAGTCGTCGAAGTGCACCTGGCAGGTCGGTGAACCCCTGATCCCCAGCTTGTGCTCGGCCCGACCCACCGAGAACCCCGGGTCGTCATGACGGACGTAGAAGGCGCTGACACCCCGGGCACCGGCGTCGGGATCGGTCTTTGCCAGCACCGCGAACGCCGACGAGGCACTGGCCATCGAGATCCAGCTCTTCGTGCCGTTGAGCAACCACGCGTCGCCGTCACGAACGGCGGTCGTGCGCATGCCCGCCGCGTCGGAGCCGGCGTCGGGTTCGGAGATGCAATAGGAGATGAGGTCCCCGCCGCTGGCGATCGCCGGGAACCAGCGCTGTTTCTGCTCGTGGCTGGCGGCCATGAGCAGCGGCATGCTGCCCAGCTTCTGCACCAGCGGGATGACCGACGACGACGCGCACACCCGCGCGACCTCCTCGACCAGGATGCAGAAGGTCAGCGTGTCGGCACCCGAGCCGCCGTACTCCTCGGCGATGTGCAGCCCCAGCAACCCGTTGTCGGCCAGCGTGCGCGCCACATCCCACGGGAACTCGCCGGTCGCGTCGATCTCCGCGGCCCGCGGCGCGATCTTGTCCGCGCAGATCTCGCGGACGACCTCCCGGAACGACAGGTGCTCCTCGGTCAGCTCGTAGCCATCTGCCATGGCCTACCTCCCGGATGCCCTCCCGCAGGTTATCCGGCGCGCATCAGCGACGCTGCGTGACCATCCACAGGGTCGGCGCGACTCGTCGTGCGTGTCGGGCGCCATCCCGGCACCGTGCCTGCCATGACCCCACACCAGATCGGTCCTACACTCCATGATCATGAGCGCCCCCACGATCGCCCGACGCGGCATGACGTGGCAGGAGTTCCTCGACCTGCCCGACCGGCCCGAGTATCGCGGCGCCGAGCTCGTCGACGGTGAGCTGATCGTGTCCTCGCAGTCGGCGTTGCACCAGCAGGTGGCGTCCCGCCTCATCGTCGCCCTGATCACGTGGACCCGTGACGAGCCGGGCCGCGGCGAGGTGACCTACGAGCTGCCGGTCCGCATCGCCGACGATCGCGGCTACCGCCCCGACGTCATGTGGTACCGCGAGGACCGCTGCGCTCCGCCGGGCGAACCGCCGGCGTTCGAGGGTCCGCCGACGCTGGCGATCGAGGTGCTGTCACCGAGCACTCGGCGACTGGACGCCGTCCGCAAGCGCGCTGACTACGCCAGGGTGGGAGTGCAGGAACTCTGGCTGATCGACAGCGACGCACCGGAGGCGTTGATCGCCCGCCAGCACGACCCGACGGCCGCTCGCCGTTCGTCGACGCCGTGTACCTCGACCGGGACGGCCAGCTGACGAGTCCGCTGCTGCCCGGCTTCGCCGCCTGCGTGGGCGCCCTCGTCGAGCGCTGACGCCGCACCGCCGGACGGCGCAGGACCTCGGTCCTAGACTGCGGACGCTGTGGGCCGCCTGTCGCTGCTCGGACCTGCCGTGCGTCGCCTGCTGGCGCACTGGTCGAGCGAGCGTGCCACGTTGCGGCAGGGCACGACCGCGCTGACGATCTGCATCACCGTCACCCTGTTCGCCGGCATCATCCTCGGCGAGATGGAGGGGGTGCTCGCCGACACTCCCGGACTGCTGGTGCTCGTGCCCTCGGCGATCGGCATGCGCGGCGCGATCTTCGGCGCGCTCGGGGCACGACTGGGCACCGGCATGCTCACCGGGCAGTTCACGACCGACCTCAGGCGTGGCAGCTTCACCGCCGACAACGTCGAGGCGGCGCTGCTGGTGTCGCTGAGCACGGCCGTGCTGACCGCGGGGCTCGCGTGGGGCGCGTCGGCGGTGTTCGGGCTCGACGTCGTCGACGTGTTCCAACTGGTCATCGTGTCGTCGGTCGGCGCGGTCCTGTCGAGCCTCGTCGTGCTCGTGGTCACGCTGCTGCTGGCGCGCACCGCGCAGGCCCGCAGCTGGGACATGGACGCCATCGGCACGCCCGTGATCAGCGCGACCGCGGACATCTCGACGCTGCCGGCGCTGCTGCTCGGCGTGCTGCTGCTCGGCTCGCCTGTCGTGCACATCGCGTTCGGCCTGATCCTGATCGCGGCGGCGGCGGCCGCGACGATCTACGGGCTGCGCCACCCCAGCGCCTTGGCACGTCGGATCGTGCGCGAGAGCGCGCCGGTCCTCGGCTATGCCGCGGTGATGGGTGTGCTCGCCGGAACCGTGCTCGAGACCCGGCTGGACACGTTGATCGCCGATCCGGCGCTGCTCGTGGCGATCCCGCCGTTCATCGCCGCCTCGGGCGCGCTGGGCGGGATCCTGTCGGCCAGGCTGTCGTCGCAGCTGCACATCGGGCTGCTACAGCCGGCACGGGTGCCCGACAGGCGCGCGGCGCTCGAGGGCAGCATGACCGGACTGCTGGGACTCATAGGGTTCACGGTGGTCGGGCTCGCCACCGCAGCCGGTGCGGCCGCCTTCGCGATCGGCGCACCGCCCACGCTGCAGCTGACGGCGGCAATCGTCACCGGGGGTCTGCTGTCGACGGCGGTGGTGTTCGTGGTGGCCTTCTACGCCGCCACCGCGTCGTACCGCTTCGGGCTCGACCCTGACACCTCGAGCATCCCGATCGTGACATCCAGCATCGATTTTCTCGGCATCCTGTGCCTTGTCATCGGCATCTCAGTGGTAGGACTCGGATGAAGGCCTCAGATAGCGGTCACGTCCCATCGGCCGTGAGGAGCGCGGCGTCAGCCGCGCAACTCCTAGCGAAGTGGTAGGTCGCAGATGGTGAGAAACCTCAAGGAGCTGTTGACCGACGCGAAGGACGCGTCCGAGCTGATGGTCGACCTGGCCTACGCGGCGGTGTTCTTCGACGACGACGACCTGGCCCGTGAGGTGATCCACCTCGAGGACCGCATGGACGCGGCGGTCCACGAGATGCGGATCGTGTGCATGCTCGCCA
Source organism: Actinomycetota bacterium (assembly GCA_019347695.1). GTDB lineage: Bacteria > Actinomycetota > Nitriliruptoria > Euzebyales > JAHELV01 > JAHELV01. The sequence continues at coordinate 4,283 of JAHWKT010000030.1, forward strand.
GCCGCTCCCCCGACGATGCCGAGGCGATGGCCGGCATCCTCGGGATGGCCAACTCGATGGAGGAGATCGCCGACGCCGCCGAGGACATCGCGCGCGTGGTGCTCAAGGACCTCGGTGTGCCGAGTGAGCTGCGCGACGACCTGCGCCACGCCGAGGAGATCATGGCTCGCGTCAAGCTGCGCGAGGGCAACGACCTCGCCAACCGCACGCTCAGCGACGCGACGCTGCCGAGCGAGACGGGCATGTGGATCATCGCGCTGCGCCGTGACGTGGACTACATCTACGGGCCGTCCGGCGACTTCGTGCTCGCCGACGGCGACGTGCTGATCCTGCAGGGTCCCCGCGAGGGTGTCGACCTGGTCCGTGAGCTCGCCGGCGGCGACGCGTTCGGACTGCGTCCGCCGGCGCGGGGCGGGCGACTGTCGAACCTCGATCGCGCCGTCGATCTGCTCGTGGAGCTCAAGAACGTCGGCGAGGTCGCGGTCGGCATGGCCTACTCGGCCATCCTGTTCCGCGATGCCGGGCTGGCCGCGGAAGTCGGCCGGCTGGAGGACCGCTGCGACGACCTCTACTACGACCTGCAGCGGTGGGTGCTGCGCGCCGCGAGCGACCTGGGCGACGACGAGATCGACGAGTTGCGTGGGCTCATGCAGATCGGCCAGTCGAGCGAGCGCATCGCCGATGCTGCCCAGGAGATGACCCGGATCGCCGAGTCCGACGACGAGCCGCATCCGGTGATCGCGGCGGCGCTCGCCGAGGCCGACGAGATCGTGACCGACGCCGAGGTGCACGACGGCTCCACCGCGGAGGGCCGCAGCCTGCGGGAGCTGACCATCGAGACCGAGACCGGCATGTACGTGCTGGCGATCAACCGCGGTGGGCGGTGGATCTACCGGCCGCGTGGCTACCGCGCGCTGGAGGTCGGCGACCGCCTGCTGGCCACCGGCCCCGAGGAGGGCGTCGAACTGCTCCGACGGCTCACTGGTGACCGGCGACCCGCAGTATCCGACGACGCCTTCGCCTGACCAGCGCACCCGCGTCGACCACGACGTCGGTCATGCGGCCAGGACTGACTGCCGCGTGGACGGGGATGGTGATGGCACGAAACACCATCGATCGAAGGGTATCCGTCATGTCCGTCGCTCGTGTCACCGAGATCAGCGCCATGTCGTCCACGGGCTTCGAGGACGCCGTTCAGCAGGCGATCGCCCGGGCGTCGCAGACGCTGCGCGGCGTGTCCAGCGCCTGGGTCAAAGAGCAGCGTGTCCAGGTGGAGAACGGCCAGATCAGCCAGTACCAGGTCAACGTGATGATCACCTTCGTGCTGGAAGACGGCGACGCCCCCGCCTGACCAGCAGCCCACCTTCACCGACCCGGCCCACCGCACCCGTGCGGTGGGCCGGTCGTCGTTGCCGACCATGTCGTGCGGCGCCACTGGTGGTCGAGCGCTGTCGTCACGGTGCACGCAGGTGGTGCACGTCGCCGGCATGCAGCACCACGGGACCGGCCTCGGTGACGACGACGAGCGCGCCCGCGTCGGTGATCCGTTCGGCGGTGCCGATCAGCGGCGTGTCGCCCACTCGATCGACCCGGACGGCCGACCCCAGGGTTGCGCACCGCTCCCGGTAGGCGGGAAGGAACTCGTCGGGCGCGACACACCATGCCCGGTACCGGCGGTCCAGCCGCTCGACGACTGCGATCAGCAGCCGCCAGCGATCGACGGGACCGCGACCGACCTCCGACAGGGAGGTCGTCGCGGTCAGCTCGTCGGGTCGATCGACCGCGCGCCAGTCGACGTTGAGCCCCATCCCGACGACCACCGCGTCCGGCTGCGCCGACTCGACGAGGATCCCGGCACACTTACGGCCGTCGGCGAGCAGGTCGTTGGGCCACTTCAGGCTCAGCTGCGCACCCGACACGAGCGCTTCGCACGCCTCGGCCAGCACCACGCCGATCAGCAGCGGGAGCAGCTGCAGGACTGACGTCGGGACAACCGGACGCAGCAGCAGCGAGCCCACGAGCGACGTCCCCGGCGGTGCATGCCAGTCCCGGCCCAGGCGGCCACGACCCGCGGTCTGCTCGTCGGCGAGCACGAGCAGACCCTCGCCGGCACCGTCGACCGCACGACGGGCGACCTCGGCGTTCGTCGAGCCGATGCGGTCGAACCACAGCACATGGGACACCAGCGTGGGGCCGGTGACGAGGCGCTGCAGCACACGGCCAGGCGGCGCGCGGTCCGGCATCGTCGACCCTCGGTGCGTGGTGGAGGTTGCGCCAGCGCGGGCGACACCCTCGTGGTTGCGACGCCCAGCATGACGTGACCACCCGTGTCGCGTCACCGGCTCCGTGGGATCCGCCACAGGTAGGATCCCGGGGATCTGACCGTCGACACGTACGAGGATCTCCGTGGGCGTACAGGACGAAGGGGTCGACGCACCCCACACGACCAGCGAGAAGGTCGCCGAGTTCCACCGTCGGGTGCAGGAGGCGGAGCACGCGGGCAGCGAGCGGGCGGTCGCCAAACAGCACGAGAAGGGCAAGCTGACCGCGCGTGAGCGCCTCGACCTGCTGCTCGACGACGGATCCTTCGTCGAGCTCGACGCGCTGGCCGTCCACCGCGCGACCGCGTTCGGCTTGGAGGAGCGCCGGATCCCCGGTGACGGGGTCGTCACCGGCTACGGCACGATCGACGGCCGACAGGTGGGGGTGTTCAGCCAGGACTTCACCGTCTTCGGCGGGTCACTCGGTGAGGTGTTCGCCGAGAAGATCTGCAAGGTCATGGACATGTGCGTCCGCATGGGCGTGCCGATGATCGGCATCAACGACTCGGGCGGCGCGCGCATCCAGGAGGGCGTGGTCGCGCTCGGCGGGTACGGCGAGATCTTCTTCCGCAACGTCGCCGCGTCGGGGGTCGTCCCCCAGATCTCGGCGGTCATGGGGCCGTGCGCAGGCGGCGCGGTGTACTCGCCGTCGATGACCGACTTCGTACTGATGGTGCGCCAGACATCGCACATGTTCATCACCGGGCCCGAGGTCATCAAGGCGGTCACCGGCGAGGACGTGTCCTTCGAGGAGCTCGGCGGGGCGATGGCGCACAGCACCCGATCGGGCGTAGCGCACGTGGCCGCCGACGACGAGCAGACGTGCCTGTCCGACATCAGGTTCCTGCTGGGCTACCTGCCGCAGAACAACCTGGAGGATCCGCCAGCGTTTCCCGGCGCCGTGGATCCCGAGGCGATCGACGAGCAGCTCAACACCTTCATGCCGGACTCGGCCAACGCGCCGTATGACGTGCGCTACGTCGTGTCGCGGGTGGTCGACGATGGCGAGTTCTTCGAGATCCACCCGCACTGGGCCGCCAACATCGTGGTGGGCTTCGGGCGGCTCGACGGACAGTCGATCGGTGTGGTCGCCAACCAGCCGATGCACCTGGCCGGTGTGCTCGACACCGAGTCGTCGCAGAAGGGCGCCCGGTTCGTGCGGACGTGCGACGCGTTCAACATCCCGATCGTCACGTTCGTCGACGTGCCGGGATTCATGCCGGGCACCGACCAGGAGTGGGGTGGGATCATCCGCCACGGCGCCAAGCTGCTGTACGCCTACTGCGAGGCGACGGTGCCGAAGCTGACGGTGATCCTGCGCAAGGCGTACGGCGGCGCGTACGACGTGATGGGCTCCAAGCACGCCGGCGCCGACATGAACTACGCGTGGCCCACCGCGGAGATCGCAGTGATGGGTGCCCAGGGTGCGGTCAACATCCTGCACCGCCGCGAGCTCGCCGAGGCCGACGACATCGAGGCGACGCGCGAGAAGTTCATCGAGCAGTACGAAGCGGAGCTGGCGAACCCGTGGCGCGCCGCGGAACGCGGCTACCTCGACGCGGTCATCGAGCCGTCACACACCCGGCCCAAGCTGATCAAGGCGCTGCACCTGGCCCGTACCAAGCGGGTACAGCGCCCACCCCGCAAGCACGGCAACATCCCCCTGTAGGCGACAGTACCGGTCACCGTTCGTCGGCCGCGCAGCGAGCCGCTGCCAGTGTGATACTACAGGTCAGTCCGAAAATCCCATGAAGCATCGGAAGTTATCCACAGATATTGAGATGGCCTTGACTGCATCGGCTACCGAATGTATGTTCGATCTATGCAAACACCACCCACACCGCCACCGCCACAACGGTCACTCGACGACATCGCCGCGACGATCGACACGCTCGCCGACCACACCACCACCACCGGCGCCGATGCCGACGGGTTGGACGCCGCCGCCACACTGCTGCAGGCGATGGACCGCCTCATCGCCGTAGTCATCGGCGTGCTGCAGGCCGCTGACCACGACGAAGTGATCGCCACCCACGGCCTGACGCGCGATTCGTGGTTGCGTGCGGTGGCGGGACGCACCGGTGCGGATGCGGGGATGCTGCTGGCCGCCGCCGAACGGCTGGCGGAGATGCCGGCGGTGTCGACATGGTTTCGCCACGGCGTGCTGTCGTGGGGTGTCGTGCGCGCGATCGTGCTCGCCATCCGCAATCTGACCGGCGAGCAACGCGCGTGGGTTGATGCGACCCTGGCGCAGGACCGCGACCGCATGTTGCGCTTGGACGGCGACCAGCTGGCCGCCGCCGTCGACGGGTTGGTCAACGACGCGCGTGCCGACCTGCACCGTGACCGCGAACGCAGCGGGTTGGCGCGACGCTGGCTGACCATCCAACCGCGGCTGGACGGCACCGCCGACATCTACGGCACCCTGGATCCCGAGACCGCCGCCGCGGCGTTGTCAGCGTTCGCCGCCACCACCATCGACCACGACCAACCACACGACGACAGCGACGACGATGGTGCGACCGGCCGCGATGGTAATGAGGTCCGCGCTGAGCGGCGGGCCAGCAACGTCGACCGGTTCAAGGCGCTGTGCGAACAACGCCTCACCCGCCGCGGTCACCCTGACGACCGTGACCGCGGCGAGCACGACAGCGGCGAACCTGTCGGTGACGCGATCGTGGACGGCGGCGACGGGACCGACGTTGACGGCGCCGACGCCGCGGGCACTGCACCAGCATCCGGTGGCACGTGTCGACACTGTGGGTCGGCGCCGTCCACCGCGCGCCCGTTGCTGCTGGTGATCGCCGACCTCGACGCGTTGGACCCCGACGTGGTCGGGTCGGGCACGGCCCGGTTGATATGGGCGACCAGCCGCGCGCCCGTCGAGCTCACGCCACAAGCCGCGCAACGCCTGTCGTGTGACGCGACGCTGCGCACCGTGATCACAGACGGCACCCAGATCCTGGGAGTCACCGCAGCACACCCCAAGGTCTCCGCGAAGCTGCGCGCGGCGGTCATCGCGCGTGACGGCGGCTGTCGGTTCCCCGCCTGCACCCAACCGGTCGACGTGTGCGACATCCACCACGTCGTCCCCGTGGTCCAGGGCGGGCCGACCGAGCTCGCGAACCTGGCGCTCGTGTGCAGGGATCATCATCACGCGATCCACGACTCCGCCTGGCAGGTCACCCTGCACGACGACGCAACCGTGACGTTCACCCGGCGCAATGTCACGCTCACCTCACAGCCGCGCGTTGGGCAGCACCCCCGGAGGGTGGACCCGCCACCCGCGGGGCGGCCCCGCCGCCACCGCACGACCCGACCCACCAGACAGCCACCCGACCGCGAGTCGCCCGCCGGCGATGCCGATCGACGCCCACCCGACCTCGAAGCACTGCCCTTCTAACCAGCCAGCATCCCCGACCGGCCACCAGCGCACCGGACACCCGCCATCCCCAGCGGACACGTCCGGTGCGCTCGCGCGCGTCAGCAAGCCGCGGCGCACGCCATCACGGTCATCAGCGCCACGGTCCGCCCCGGCGTCGACGGGCTGCACACGCGGCCGGGTGTGCAAGGATCGTGGCATGTGCACACCACGGGTCGCCGTGACGGGCGGGCATCCGACCGACCGTGAGCTCGCGGCGGTCGTCGCGGTGCTGGCCGCAGAGCGCCACCACGCGACCGCCGGTGTCGATTCCGAACCGTCGGCGTGGATCCGCGCCGCGCGACTGGAAGGTTGCGGGCACCAGCCGATCGACGACCCGATCCGGCTGGTGTCCTACTGAGCCAAGGGCGGAGCAGCGCGACCGATCACCCGGTGACGGTCAGCTCGCCCTCCATGCCCGCCGCACGGTGACCGGCGACGTCGCAGAAGTAGGTGTACTCGCCCGCCTCGAGCTCGACCTCGGCCTGGTCGGTCTCTCCTCCGGCCGTGTCGAGCACCTTGCGGTCGTCGAGCTCCTCGATCACGACGTTGTGCTCGATCGACCCGTTGTTCACCAGCGTCATCGCGACCGGTCCAGCCGGCACCTCGTCCGGGGCGGCCTCGTAGGCGATGTCGATCGCGACGAACTCCGCGGACGCGGCACCGCCGTCGCCGCCGGCCTCGCCTCCCCCGGCGCCCTCGGTGGCCGTCAAGGCCTCCCGCTGCTCGGCCGACACCTGCTGTGCCTCGGCAAACCGGGGTTCCCCGCTCAGGCAGCCAGCGAGCAGCAGCCCGGTCACGGCGAGCAGACAGACGCGGAGCGGTCGAGCCATCGGGAGCGATCCTCGCTTTGCAGATGGGCGGTGCCGCGGTAGCCGCCCGCGACGCGGGGGATTGTAGCCGCAGGCGCACCCCCGGCACCGACACGGCGGCCGTGCGGACCATCGGTAGCATGCGCGATGGCGGTCCCTGACGACGAAAGAGCGCCGCAACCGTGAATGCTGCTTCCCACGAACCGATCGCGTCCGTGCTCGTCGCCAACCGCGGCGAGATCGCGTGGCGGGTGTTCCGCGCGTGCCGGGAGCTGGGGATCGCCACCATCGGGATCTTCTCCGAAGCCGACCGCGACGCTCCCTGGTTGGCGGGCGCCGACGACGCGTTCCTCCTCGGCCCCGCACCCGTGTCACAGAGCTACCTGGACGTCGAGCGCGTGCTCGAGGTCGCGCAGCGCGCCGGCGCCGCGGCGATCCACCCGGGCTACGGCTTCCTGTCGGAGAACGCCGAGTTCGCCCGCGCGGTGACCGACGCCGGCATCACCTGGATCGGCCCCGCCGCCGAGGTCATCACGCGAATGGGCGACAAGCTGCAGGCACGGGCCGCCGCTGCCGAGGCCGGGGTTCCGGTGGTACCGGGCACCGACCAGCCGACGAGCGACGTCGACGAGGTCCGCGAGTTCGCCGAGCAGCACGGCTACCCGATTGCGATCAAGGCGGCGTTCGGCGGCGGCGGGCGCGGCCTGCGGGTGGTGCGTGCGGATCGGGACCTGGCGGACGCGCTCGAGGCCGCCCGCCGGGAGTCGAAAGCCGCGTTCGGCCGAGACGAGGTCTACGTGGAGCGCTACCTCGAACGACCCCGGCACATCGAGGCGCAGGTGCTCGCCGATGCGCACGGCACCTGCCTGTTCCTGGGCGAGCGTGACTGCTCCACGCAGCGACGCCATCAGAAGCTGATCGAGGAGGCGCCCGCTGCCGGCCTCGACGCTGATGTCCGCGCCGCGCTCGGTGAGTCAGCCGTCGCGTTGAGCCGCAGCGTCGACTACACCGGCGCGGGCACGGTCGAGTTCCTCTACGAGGACGGCGAGTTCTACTTCCTCGAGATGAACACGCGGCTGCAGGTCGAGCATCCGGTCACCGAGCTGGTCATGGGGATCGATCTCGTCCACTGGCAGCTGCGCATCGCCGGCGGACAGCCGCTGCCGTGGACGCAGGACGAGATCGCGCCCCGCGGTCACGCCATCGAGGTGCGGATCAACGCCGAACGTCCAGCGCAGCAGTTCGCGCCGGCTGCCGGCCGCATCACCCGGTGGGATCCGCCATCGGGTCCCGGCGTGCGCCTCGACGCCGGCGTGGTGCCCGGGTTCGACGTCCCGACCATGTACGACTCGCTCCTGGCGAAGCTCATCACGTACGGTGCGGACCGTGAGCACGCCCGGCGCGTGATGGTGCGCGCGTGCGCGGAGTTCGTCGTCGAGGGTGTGCCGACCACCCTGTCGTTTCACCGGCTGGCGCTGGAGCATCCCGAGTTCGTCGCCGGGGCCGTGTCGACCAACAGCGTCGAGCGCGATTGGGATCTGGACGCGTTACCCGCCGACCCGACGGCCGAGCCGGCCGGCGCGCCGCCACAACCGACCCGCACCTACACCGTGGAGGTGGACGGGCACGCCATGCGGGTGGCGCTGTTCTCCGACCACGCCGACGACGCTGACGATGCGATCACCCGACGACGCCGACAGCGACGGTCATCGGCTCCGGCGCAGATCGGCGACGCCGCGCTGGTGGCACCGATGCAGGGGACGGTGATAAAGGTCGCGGTCGAGTCCGACGCGGTCGTCGAGGAGGGCGACCTGATCCTGGTGCTCGAGGCGATGAAGATGGAGAACCACGTGACGGCTCACCGGGCCGGCACGGTCACGTTGCGCACCGCCGCCGGCGAGGTCGTGCAGCAGGGCAGCGTGCTGTGCACGATCGAGCCGGCCGACGTCTGACCGCGCCGCGCACGCGTGACGAGACGACCACGGCGTCGGCGTCGGCGTGACCGGCTACCTGGCGCCGATGACCACCCAGCCGAGCCGTTCCTTGGCGTGCGTGACCTCGCTGTCGTGGGACTTCTCCTCCTGCACCTGCACCTCTGCGGTCGTAGTGGTCAGCCGGCGGTAGCGAGGCACCACGGGATCGGCGCCCTTGGACGTCTGCTCGGCGACGATGAGCCCCGGATCGGCGTAGGCCGAGCGGAACAGGATGCGACGCCACTTGTGCGATGTGATGACGCCCATGCGCCGGACCTTCAGGCGCTGGCCGTCGAGCTCGCCGAGCCCGGTGCTCAGCGCGATGTAATGGACGGTCTCCTCGCCGTGCCGCTGCCCCGCCTTGACGGCTGCCTCCTGCTCCTGGAGGCGCACCTTGAAGCCGGTGGTACCCGCGTTCGCGAGGCGGGTCACCACGGTGGTGGGGTCGAAGTCGCTCGCGACCTGGGACAGCACGATCGGCGCCGAGGCGAACGTCTTCGCGTAGGCCACGCTGCGCAGGTCGTCGTTCGCGGTCACCGCGCCGGCCTCGATGGTCACATCACCGAGACGGTGACGTCCGGGCTCAGCGGCCAGATAGGTCAGCGACTCGCGCATGTGCTCGCCGTCGTCGTAGTCCCACTCGGTCAGCTTGAGCTGGAACCCGGTCTTGGTGACGTTGCGTACACGCACCATCGCCGGGTCACCGCCGTTGCGTGACACCGCCCCGACCGTCACCACGGGCCGTCGTGCGAACGGCCGCTTGAACGTCGCCGTGATCCACTCGCCGCCCACGTCGGTGTTGGCGATCGTCAGGTTGCCGGTCTGCACCGCGGCGGCGGCCGGTGGCGCGACGGTCATGCGGAACAGCTCGCCGACCGACGGCACACCGTGCTCGTCGATGACGAACAGCATGTACGGTCCCGGCGGCGCGACGTTGGCGTTGCGCGGCCCCGAGACGGTCAGCCGGCTGCCCGACTGCGTGAAGTCGAGCTCCATGAACCGCTGGTCCATGTCGAAGCTGTGGGTCACCGAGCCCGTGCGCACCAGCGCAACCTTGGAGATCTTCTGGCCGGCGCCAACGTCGACCGGGAACGCGCCGCCGTAGCCGACCTTGCCCAGATCGGCGATCGTCGGCCGATCGGCGAACTCGCCCGACCCATCCTTCTTGTACAGGTACGGCGGGTGGTAGATCTCGGCGTTGAGGTTGACCACCGGTCCCGGCGGTCCGCCGCCAGAGGTGAGCACCGTCGCGTCCGGCAGCAGGACGGCCGAGGAGTGGTAGAGCCGCGCCTTGCTCGCGCTCGCGCCGGTCCGCCACTTGCCGGTGTCGGGGTTCCACAGCTCGGCGGTGTACACGGCGTGGTCGAGCTGCTGGCGCTTGCTCGCACCACCGGTCACCAGCACCTGGCCGTCGGCGAGCACCGTGGCGTCCGACCAGCCGCGGTACGAACTGAGCGACGCGGTGGGGGTGACGGTGGGGGTCCGGCGGTTGACGTCGATCACCGACGCGGTGCCACCTTCGGTGGTCATCAGGATCTTGCCGATGTCGAACATCGCTGCCGGGGTCGCGTTGCTCGTGCTCTTGCCGGGGTAGGTGCCGAGGTTGGTCAACGATCCGGCTCCGTCGGTGTCCAGCGACCACATCGCCTGGGAGCCCTTGCTGAGGATGAACACGTTGCCATCGGGCCGCACCCAGCTGCGCGGATACCACCAGCGGCCGCTGCCATAGACATCGGAGGACTCGGCGTTGGTCAGCTGCCGCCACCCGTTCGTCGGGTGGTAGACCTCCGGCAGCAGGACCGGGGTCGACGGCGACCGCTGCAGCCGACCGCCGTGCAGCAGGATCTCGCCGCTGGGCAGGGTGGTGACGGTGGGGTACCAGCGGCCACGACTGGTCGAGTCGGCGAGCCTGGAGACCGTCCGGCTGGACGGATCGAACAGGTTCACGTCGGTCACCGAGTTGAACTGGGTGGCGCCGGGAAAGCCGTTCTGGTCGCCGCCGGTGATCATGACCTGCCCGCTCCACGGCAGCACGGTCTGCGCGCTGCAGAACAGGTTGGTGCTGGTCTCGACCGGCAGGGTCGTGTGGCTGTCGGGCGTCAATCCCTTGGCCGGGTCCCAGATGTCGTAGCTGAAGGCGTTCAGTTCCTGCCCGGCGCCGTCGGTGCCGTAGGTCAGCACCTTCCCGTCGGGCAGCACGATCGCGTGAATCGCGCTCAGCGGCCACTCGACGGGGTCGGTCCACACGCCCACCTTGTGCGCGTCGGACTCGCCGACCACATCGGTGGCCCGCTCGACCTCGCGGTCGCTATCGGCACCTTCGATGACGGGCCCCGCCGGCGCATCCTCGTCGGGCACCTGCGCGCTCGCGCGACCAGGCGCGAGCGCACCGGCAAGCGCCAACAACAGCACAGTCAGGACGGCGAGGATCACAATCCTGCCCACTGTCCCGCCCACACGAATGACCATCACGGCTGCACCGACCTCCGTGAACCGCACGACCCGCCGGCCGCGCACGCCCCTGCTCCAACGCTGGCCAGCGTTGGTGTCCTGCCAACCCGCTCCCGCTGCCGCATCCGCCAGCTGTGCTGCACCCTACGCGAACATCACATACTCCGACGAATCTCACGCCCCGTTCTGGCAGAATCCGCCGAAACTATTACTGCACGGAGATTTGTTATTACGGATAGTGTTTTCTCTGTCCGTCGCGTGCCACGTGTCGAGCTGTCAGGGGCGTGTATGCCGCTTCTGAGGTGACGTGCGCCGGCGGCCGGCCGTAGGCTGAGGTCGACCATGGCGCCCGACGACGGGCGTCGCGTTCGAGCCGATGTGAGAACCATGTGCGAGCAAGGAGCAGGTGTGGCGGACCGGACCGTACAGAACTTCATCGACGGCGAGTTGCGCGCGAGCGCCGATGGACGCACCGCACCGCTCATCGATCCTGCGACCGGCGAGCAGCTGGGACACGCACCGCTGTCGGGCGAGCACGACATCGACGACGCGTGCCGTGCGGCGGCCCGCGCCTTCGGGACCTGGCGTGAGGTCACACCTGCCGAGCGCAGCCTGGCGCTACTGCGCATCGCCGACGCGTTCGAGGCGCACGCCGAGGAGCTGACCCGCGCCGAGTGCGACAACACCGGAAAGCCCTACCAGATGACGCTGGACGGCGAGCTGCCGGCCGCCTGCGATCAGATCCGGTTCTTCGCCGGTGCGGCGCGGGTGCTCGAGGGCCGCGCCGCCGGCGAGTACATGGCCGGGCACACGTCGATGATCCGCCGCGAGCCGGTCGGGGTGTGCGCACAGGTCACACCCTGGAACTACCCGCTCATGATGGCCGTCTGGAAGTTCGCACCGGCGATCGCCGCCGGCAACACGGTGGTGCTCAAGCCGTCCGACACGACGCCGGTCAGCACGGTGATGATGGCCGAGATCATGGCCGAGTTCCTGCCGCCGGGGGTCTTCAACGTCGTGTGCGGCGATCGGGACACCGGGCGGGCCCTCGTCGCCCACGAGATCCCCGACATGGTCTCGGTGACGGGCAGCGTGCGGGCGGGGATGCAAGTGGCCGAGGCCGCCGCCGCCGACCTCAAGCGCGTGCACCTCGAGCTCGGCGGCAAGGCGCCGGTCATCATCTTCGACGACGCCGACCTCGAGGCGGCCGCCGAGACGATCGCCGGGGCCGCGTACTACAACGCGGGCCAGGACTGCACGGCCGCCACCCGGGTGCTCGCCGGTCCGGGCATCCACGACGACGTGGTGGCCGCGCTGGCCGACCAGGCGCGGGCGACCACCACCGGCGGGCCGTACGACGACGGCGTCGACTACGGCCCGTTGAACAACGCCGACCAGCTGGCACGGGTGGCCGGGTTCTTCGAGCGCCGGCCCGACCACGTCGAGGTCGTGACCGGCGGGGAGCGCGCCGAGCCCGCACGGCGCGACGGCGGGTCATCCGCTGGCCGCGCGAACGGCGGCTTCTTCTGGGAGCCGACGGTGGTCGCCGATCTGCACCAGGACGACGAGATGATCCAGACCGAGATCTTCGGCCCGGTCATCACCGTGCAGCGCTTCGACGACGAGGACAAGGCGCTGGCGTGGGGCAACGACGTCAAGTACGGGCTGGCCGCCAGCGTGTGGACCCGTGATCACGGACGGGCGATGCGCATGGCCAAGGGGCTGGACTTCGGGTGCGTGTGGATCAACACCCACATCCCGATCGTCGCCGAGATGCCCCACGGGGGGTTCAAGCACACCGGCCACGGTAAAGACCTCTCGATGTACGGCTTCGAGGAGTACACCCGGATCAAGCATGTGATGAGCTCCATCGAGTCGTAGCAGCGAGCACACCGACGGCCGTCAGGGGATCGCGACGGCGAGAGGCGACAGCAGATGACGGCAGCCGACACCGGGCGGGGGCCCAATCAACTCAGCGATGGCCACCTGTGGCTCCACTTCACCCGGACGTCGGACTGGATGGGGCCCGAACCGTCGATCCCCGTCATCGACCGTGGCGACGGCTGCTACGTGTGGGACACCGCCGGCAACCGGTTCCTCGACGGGTTGTCCGCGCTGTTCTGCGTGCAGGCCGGCTACGGTCGCCGCGAGATGGTCGACGCGGCCGCCGCGCAGATGGCCAAACTGCCGTTCGCGACCAACTGGGCGACCGCCCACCAGCCGGCGATCGACCTGGCCACCGAGCTCGCCGAGCGCTTCCCCGGCGACCTGAACCATGCGTTCTTCGTCAACTCCGGCTCCGAGGCGGTCGAGTCGGCCCTCAAGCTGGCCCGCCAGTACCATGCCGCACGTGGCGAGCCGCAGCGCCACAAGGTCATCAGCCGCAACTACGCCTACCACGGCACCACGCTGGGGGCGTTGGGGGTGACCGGTCTGGAGTCGCTGTCGGAGCCGTTCCAGCCGCTGGCGCCCAGCCACATCCACGTGGCGAACACCAACTCGTACCGACCGCAGACCGACGACCCGGCCGGCGCGATCGAGCAGGCGATCATCGACGCGGGACCCGAGACGGTGTCGGCCGTGATCCTCGAGCCCGTGCAGAACGCCGGCGGCTGCTTCATGCCGCCCGCCGGCTACTTCGAGCGGATCCGCGAGATGTGTGACCGCTACGGCGTGCTGTTCGTCTCCGACGAGGTGATCTGTGCGTTCGGCCGGCTGGGCACCTGGACCGGCGCCGAGATGTTCGACTACCAGCCCGACATCATCACGTTCGCCAAGGGCGTGACCTCGGCGTACGCACCGCTGGGCGGCATGGTGTTCCGCAGCGAGCTGGCCCGGGCGCTCAACAAGGAACCGACCGACATGTTCCTGCACGGGTCGACCTGGGGTGGCCATCCTGTCGCCTGCGCGGTCGCCTCGGCCAACATCGCTGTCTTCGAGTCCGAGGATCTGCTCGGCAACGTCGCCAAGAACGGACCGTGGTTCCACGAGCAGCTCCAGCGGCTGTACCAGGAGCACGACATCGTCGGCGACGTCCGCGGGATCGGCTACTTCTGGGCGCTCGAGCTGGTCAAGGACCGCGACCGCAAGATCGCGTTCGACGACACCGAGACCGAGGAGCTGCTCCGCGGGTTCCTGTCGCGGCGCATGCTGGAGCTGGGCCTGATCTGCCGCGCCGACGACCGCGACGAGCCGGTCATCCAGATCTCGCCGCCGCTCATCGCGGACCGCACCGTGCTCGGCGAGCTGTTCGACGTGCTCGACCGGGTGCTCGGCGAGTCGCGCGCGCGGCTGGGCTCGAGCCGCAGCGCGCCGGCACCAGACCGTCCCGCCGGCGGACCCGGCACCGTCAGCCCGTGACAGGAGCCCCCATGCTGATCGGCCTTCCCACAGAGATCAAGGATCGCGAGCGGCGCGTCGCGCTCGACCCCAACGCGGTGGCAGCCGCCGTGCGGGCCGATCACCGGGTGGTCGTGCAGTCGGGTGCCGGCGACGGCGCGGGCTTCTTCGACGCCGAGTACGAGAAGGTCGGCGCCGAGATCGTCGACGACGCCGCCGACGCGTGGGCGGCGGATCTGGTCGTCAAGGTCAAGGAACCCCAGCCCGGGGAGTACGACTTCTTCCGCGACGACCTCACGCTGTTCACCTACCTGCACCTGGCGGCCGAGCCGGAGCTGGCGCGGGCCCTTGCGGACGCGGGTGTCACCGCCTACGCCTACGAGACCCTGACCGAGGGCGGCAAGCTCCCGCTGCTGGCACCCATGAGCGAGATCGCCGGTCGCGTCGCGCCGATCGCGGGCGCGACGTTCCTGGCCGCGCACCGCGGCGGCTCCGGGGTGCTCATCGGCGGTGCCGCCGGCGTACCCCAGGCGCGGGTGGTCGTCGTCGGGCTCGGCGCGGCCGGCGGGCTGGCGGCGCGTGGCGCCAAGGGGCTCGACGCGGTGGTCATCGGCGTCGACGTCGACCTCGCCCGGCTCGGCGAGGCCGCGCACGACGGCGACGTCACGACCACGGTCGCGTCCAACGAGCGGGCCGTCGGCGAGGCGGTCGAGGACGCCGACATGGTCATCGGTGCCGCGCTGGTGCCGGGCGCCCGCGCGCCGCTCGTGGTCACGCAGGAGCACGTCGCGTCGATGCGGCCGGGCTCGGTGATCGTGGACCTGGCGATCGACCAGGGTGGCTGCATCGAGACCGCCCGCCCGACCACGCTGTCTGAGCCGACGTACGTCGAACACGACATCGTCCACTACTGCGTCACCAACGTGCCAGGCCAGTACCCTCGTACCGCCAGCCGCGCACTGTCGGCCGCGGTGACCCCGAGACTGATGGCGCTGCTGTCGGACCCCGACTCACCCAAGCTCGAGGGTGCGCTGAACGTGCGCGGCGGCGAGCTCACCCACGAGGCGGTCGCCGAGGCGCTCGGGTGATCGCGGGCTGACCGTGTCGGACGATCCGCAGCGCCGCGACTGCGCGGGTCGTACAGTCGCGGGTGATGGGCATCCGCATGGCGGCGTTCTCCAGGATCCAGCTGCTGCTGGTGGCGCTGGTCGTGGTCGCGGCGTGCACCCCGACCACGACGACGGCGACCCTGCACGCGGCCCAGGACACCGCCGATCGCCTGCCCGGCTGGAACGGTGTCGCGGTCGACGGCGCCCCGCGGATGCCGGCACAGGTCTTCACCGATGCGGACGGTCGACCCTACGACCTGCGCGCGGCGATGCGGGAGCGGCCGACGCTGGTCTACTTCGGCTACACGAGCTGCCCGGACATCTGCCCGGTGCACCTGGCCAACATCGCCGCCGCGCTCGACGTGAGCTCGGTGCGCGACAGCCAGCTCAACGTGGTGTTCGTGACCGTCGATCCCCGACGCGACACCACCGAGGTGCTCGCCGACTACGTCGCCAGCTTCGACGCGTCGTTCACGGCACTGCGGGCCGCCCAGGGCGACGTCGACCGCGTCGTGACGGAGCTCGGCCTGCCTGCACCGGTGATCGAGCAGGGTGGAGACAACTACACCGTGGGCCATCCCTCCCAGGTGCTGGCGTTCGACCGCGACGCCACCGCCAGGGTCGCCTACCCCTTCGGCACGCGGCAGTCGCAGTGGGTGGAGGACCTGCCGAAGCTGGTGCGGGAGGACTGGTCGTGACCGCGTCCGCGGGCGTCCGACACCAGCGGGACACGGCGTCGCACGGCAGCGATCGGGGGGATGGGTGAACCGGCTCGCGGAGATCGCGTGGTGGTGTTCGGGCACACTGGGGCAGCCGTGGCGCTGGGAGTACCGGCCGCTCGTCGGAGTGTGGCTGCTGGTGGCGGGTCTCGGGCTGGCCTATGTCCGCTCGCTGCGCCGTCACGCCGCCGAGGCGGGCGGCGAGCCGGCGCCGGCCACCCGCCACTACGCGCGGCGGTTCGGCGCCGGTCTCGCGCTGCTGATCGTGTCGTCGGACTGGCCGCTGGGTCCGCTGGGCGCGGGCTACCTGGCCAGCGTCGCCGCCCTGCGGACCCTGCTGCTCACCTTCGGCGTCGCGCCGCTCCTGCTGCTCGGCACGCCGCCGTGGATGCTGCGGCGTCTGCTGCGCATCGGATCCCGTGCCGACGGCCGGCCGGGCGCGGTGTTCACCCTCGTCCGGCTCGTCACCCTGCCCTGGGTGGCGTTCCTGGTGTTCAACTGCATGCTCGTCGTGACGCAGCTGCCGCCCGTGGTCGACACGCTGAAGGTCACGCAGCTGGGGTCGTTCGTGCTGGACATCGCCTGGCTGGCGGCGTCGATCATCATGTGGGTACCACTGCTGCGTCCCCTGCCCGAGCTCGGCGGGCTCGGCGACCCCATGCGGCTGCTGTACCTGTTCGGGCTGTCGATCCTGCCGACAGTGCCGGCGTCGTTCCTCACGTTCTCGCGGTTTCCGTTGTACCGGCTCTACGAGCTCGCACCGCGCGTGGTGCCGTCGCTCGACGCGGTCGTCGACCAGCAGATCGCCGGGCTCGGGCTCAAGATCGTCGGCGGCATCATCCTGTGGAGCGTGATGACCGTGCTGTTCTTCCGCTGGGCGGCGCGCGAGCAGCCGGGCGCGGTGCCGACCGTCAGCTGGTCGCAGTTCGAACGCGACCTCGAGCGCTACGACCTGCGCCACCGCCGCGAGCAACCCCCCTCCCCCTGACATCCACCGCGCCACCCCTCCTGACACCACCCCGACGCGTGTCGACCACCTCGGCTCAGTAGACGGCCTCGTCCGGTTGCCGGGCGAGCAGCAGGCGGGCGGTCTCCTGGATCGACCCGGCCATCGACGGATAGATGGTGAACGCGTGCGCGACCTGCTCGACCGTCAGTCGGTTGCGGACGGCGACGCTCAGCGGGGTGATCAGGTCGCTGGCGCTGTTGGCGCAGACGACGCCGCCGAGCACCGTGCCCGAGCCGCGCCGCGAGTGCAGCTTGACGAAGCCATTGGTGTGCTCGGTCATCTTCGCGCGTGGGTTGCTGCGGAACTGCAGCGTCACGCTCTCGATCGCGCCGTCGGGGTACTCGGCGACCCGCTGGGTCGGGATACCCACCGAGGCAACCTCCGGCGAGGTGAACACACACCGAGAGATCACGTCCGAACGCAGCGGCTGCACGCTCTTGCCGAGGAAGTGCCAGATCGCGTTGCGACCCTGCATGGCGGCGGTGCTGGCCAGCATCATGCCGCCCGTCACGTCACCGGCGGCGTAGACCGTCAGCATGTTGGTGCGGCTCACGCCATCGACGGGGATCGCACCCCAGTCCTCGACGTCGACGCCGACGTCGGCGAGACCGATGTCGTCAGAGGCCGGCACCTGCCCGACGCAGAACAGCACGTGTGACGCCTCGACCCACTCGCTGCCACCCTCGACGACATCGCCGTCCCTGGACAGCTCGGTGCGGACCCGCACCCCGTCGTCGCGCACGTCGACGTCGACCGCGCGGCGCTCCCGGTGGATGACCATCCCCCAGTCCTCGAAGCTCCCCTCGATCACGCGGGCTGCGTCGGGATCCTCGCTCGGCAGCACCTGCTCGCGGCTGGAGATCAGGTGGACCTCGCTGCCGAAGCGCGCGAACGCGTTGGCGTACTCGGCGCCGGTGGCACCCGAGCCGACCACGATCAACCGCTCTGGGAGCTCGTCGAGCGAGAACAGCTCACGGGCGGTGAACACCCGCCGTCCGTCCGGCTCGAAGAACGGCAGGATCCGCGGGTTCGATCCCGTCGCGAGCAGCACCATGTCGCACTCGACGTCGTAGGGATCGCGGTCGTTGGGCATCACGGCGACCGAGGTCGGCCCGGTCAGCCGTCCCGTGCCGTACACGACGTCGACACCGGCGCGGTCCAGCTTCGTGGTGATGTCGTCGGACTGGTTGTTCGCGAGCCGCGCCACGCGGTCGAGGACCGACGCCATGTCGACCTCGGAGCTCGAGTGGACCTTGCTTCCGTCGGCCAGTCGAACCCCGAGCCGGTCCGCCGACTGCATCCACCCCATGGCATCGGCGGACACGATCAGGGCCTTGGACGGCACGGAGTCCCACAGCACGCTGTTGCCGCCCAACCCCTCGGTCGACACGACGGTCACCTGCTGTTCGTGCTCGGCCGCGACCAGCGCCGCCTCGTAGCCGGCCGGGCCTCCACCGATGATCACGATGTGCATGCGGACCCTTCGTCAGTCACCGTCGCCGCCGAGCCTAGGCGGTCACGATGCCGTTCATGCGCGCGACGCGAAAGAAAGTGTGGCCACCGCCGAGCGGTCACGGGTCCAGTGTCGGCCAGCCGTTGGCGCGGCACGGTCGGGTGGCCAGCGTCTGCTGCTGCATGACCGGAGCGCGTCGACCCTTCCGTGGGCACGCCCGGTGGCCGTAGCCGAGCCCGTGGCCGACCTCGTGATTGAGCACGTAGCGACGGTAAGTCCGCAACGAGCCGACGAACCCGCGGGCGCCCCGGCGCCAGCGGTGCACGTTCAGCGCCGCGAACCGGCCGTTCCAGCACGACAGCTTGCCGACCGTTCGCAGACCGGCCTGGGCACACAGGCGGTCGACCGTCTCGGGTGTGGCAAGCACCACGCGGATGTCGGCACGACGACGCACCCGCTGCAACGCCCACCGACCGGTGCCCGTCCACCCGCGCTGGTCGTTGAGGATGCGCTCGCCGATCGCGGTGAAGATCCTCGGGTCGACACCCGTCGCAGGTTCGACTTCGAGCCGGTAGGTGCGCAGCCGTCCGTCGCCCACGCGGGGCCCGGCGTCGTCGACGAACACGAACCCTTCGCCGGTCGTGCGCAGCGGGGGCGGATCCCGCCGCGACGTCTCGATGGGCATCGGCAGCACCAGCAGCACGGCGAGCACCCAAGAGATCATCGTCGTCACGTCGGCATGCTCCGGTCATCCATCGGTGCAGTATCGCTGCTGTCGACGCGTCGTCGGCCGAACTCCGTGCGGGTCAAACACCGCTCGGCGGGCGATAGCTGCCGAACACGCCGCGCAGCACGTCGCAGACCTCCCCGACCGTCGCCATCGCGCGCAGCGCCTCGCGCATCGACACCAGCAAGTTGTCGTCGCCGCGCGCGGCGGTCGCCACCGCCTCGAGGGCACTGGCCACTGCTGCGGCATCACGCTCGGCGCGCACACGTTCGAGACGGTTGACCTGCTCGGTGCGCACGGCGTCGTCGACCCGCTGGAGCTCAGGCTCGACCTCCTCATCGATCGTGAACCGGTTCACGCCGACCACGATGCGCTCCGCGCGCTCCACGCGCCGCATGTGATCATAGGCGCTCAGCTCGATCTGCTGCTTCTGGAACCCGTGGTCGATCGCCGCCACCGCGCCGCCCAGCCCGTCGACCCGGTCGAGCAGCGCCTCGGCCTCCTGCTCGATCTGCCCGGTGAGCGACTCGATGAACCAGCTGCCGCCGAGGGGATCGGCGACCAGCGGCACGTCGGTCTCGTGCGCGACGACCTGCTGGGTTCGCAGCGCGAGGCGCGCCGCCGTCTCGCTCGGCAGCGCCAGCGCCTCGTCGAACGCGTTCGCGTGCAGCGACTGGGTGCCGCCCAGCGTCGCGGCCAGCACCTGGATCGTGACGCGGACCAGGTTGACCTCAGCCTGTTGCGCGGTCAGCTGCACGCCCGCGGTCTGGGTGTGCACGCGCAGCATCTGCGACTTCGGCGAGCGGGCGCCGAAGCGGTCGCGCATCAGCCGTGCCCACAGGCGCCGGGCGGCCCGGAACTTGGCGACCTCCTCCAGCAGCGTCGACCGAGCGACGAAGAAGAACGACAGGCGCGGCGCGAACTCATCGACCTCCAGGCCGGCCGCGACCGCCGCTTCGACGTAGGCGACCGCGTTGGCCAGCGTGAAGCCGACCTCCTGCACGGCGGTCGCCCCGGCCTCCGCCATGTGATAGCCCGAGATCGAGATCGTGTTGAAGGCGGGCAGCTCGGTGTTGCAGTAGGCGAACGTGTCGGTGATGATCCGCAGGCTTGGCTGCGGCGGGAAGATGTAGGTGCCGCGGGCGATGTACTCCTTCAGCACGTCGTTCTGGATCGTGCCCCGCAGCTTCGCCGGATCAACGCCCTGCTCCTCGGCGACCAGCTGGTACAGCAGCAGCAGGATCGACGCCGGCGCGTTGATCGTCATCGACGTCGACACCTCGTCGAGCGGGATGCCGTCGAACAACGCCCGCATGTCGGCCAGCGAGTCGATGGCGACCCCGACCTTGCCGACCTCGCCCGAGGCCAGCGCGTGATCCGAGTCGTAGCCCATCTGCGTCGGCAGGTCGAAGGCCACCGACAGGCCGGTCTGTCCCTGATCGAGCAGGTAGCGGTAGCGGGCGTTGGACTCCGCGGCCGACGCGAAGCCGGCGTACTGCCGCATCGTCCAGTGACGGCCGCGGTACATCGTCTCGTACACCCCGCGGGTGTAGGGGAAGCTGCCGGGGTCGCCGAGATCGGCATAGTCGAGCTCCGCGACGTCATCGGGGCGGTAGGTCGGTGCGGTGGCGAAGCCCGATGCGGTCTCGTGCTGGCTGTCCATCGGCTGGTCGACCTCCCGTTCGGTCCGGGCTGCGAGACCCCGCTCGCCGACCCGACCGGTCACGCGGCGTGGCTCCATCATGCGCCCGCGGCGTCGCCCACGATAGGCAGCTGCGGCGCTGCTCGGTAACCCAAGCGAATGGTACGTTCACCTACCTGACCCGGGGCACCGCCTCGAGACGTCGCCTAGACTGGCCACCGTCGACCTCCGCAGACGCGAGCCGATCGGGGAAATGCGCAGATGTCCACGACGCAGCAGCCACCGCGGGCCGACAGCCGTACCCCGGCGCAGCAGCAGGCGACAGCCAGACGTCCGGCGGCCGTGCGCTACAGCACGTGGGTGTTGGAGTTCTACCGGTCGGCGCTCGGCAAGAAGTACGTCATGGCGATCACGGGCGTGATCGGCATGCTCTACATCTTCGGGCACATGATCGGCAACCTGAAGATCTTCATCAGCCCCGAGTCGATCAACGCCTACGGCGAGTGGCTGCGCGAGTCACTGCTGTATCCGATCCTGCCGCACCACATCGCGCTGTGGGGCATCCGCATCGTGCTCATCGTGGCGCTCGTGCTGCACGTCCACGCGGCGTACGCGTTGACGATCATGAACCGCAGGGCCCGCCCGATGAAGTACCAGACGGCGCGCGACTACATCGCCGCCGACTTCGCCGCACGGACGATGCGCTGGACCGGCATCATCGTGCTGCTGTTCATCGGTTACCATCTGGCCGACTTCACGTGGGGGTGGGTCAACCCCGGCTTCGAGCGCGGATCGGTGTATCGCAACGCGGTCGCCAGCCTGTCCAACCCCATCGTGGCGCTGTTCTACATCACCGCGAACCTCGCGCTCGGGTTCCACCTGTACCACGGCGCGTGGAGCCTGTTCCAGAGCCTCGGGATCAACCGGCCCGGCTTCAACCCGTGGCGGCGGTTGTTCGCGATCGCGTTCGCCGTGATCACCGTCGGCGGGTTCATCTCGGTACCGATCGCGGTGCTGCTCGGCATCGTCGAATAGGAGGCAGGCCGTGGCGATCGATGTGACCAACATCACGCAGGGATCCGAGCTCGACGGCAAGGCGCCCTCCGGGGACATCGCCACGTTGTGGGAGCAGCACAAGTTCGACATGAAGCTGGTGAACCCCAACAACAAGCGCAAGTTCGAGATCATCATGATCGGCACCGGACTGGCCGGTGCGTCGGCGGCGGCCACGCTGGGCGAGCTGGGCTACAACGTCACGGTCTTCACGTTCCATGACTCGCCGCGGCGTGCCCACTCCATCTCCGCCCAGGGCGGGATCAACGCCGCGAAGAACTACCAGAACGATGGCGACAGCGTCTTTCGTCTGTTCTACGACACCGTGAAGGGCGGCGACTACCGCTCACGGGAGGCCAACGTCTACCGGCTGGCGCAGGTCAGCCTCGACATCATCGACCAGGCGGTGGCTCAGGGCGTGCCGTTCGCGCGGGAGTATGGCGGCCTGCTCGACAACCGCTCGTTCGGCGGCGCACAGGTCTCACGGACGTTCTACGCCCGTGGCCAGACCGGCCAGCAGCTGCTGCTGGGCGCGTACCAGGCGTTGGCACGACAGGTCGACCTCGGCACGGTCACCATGCACAACCGTGTCGAGATGCTCGACATCGTCGTCGTCGACGGACGGGCGGTGGGCGTCGTGGTGCGCGACCTGCTCACCGGTGAGATCACCTCCCACAGCGCCCACGCCGTGGTGCTGGCGACCGGCGGCTACTCCAACGCGTTCTACCTGTCGACCAACGCGATGAAGTGCAACGCGACGGCGATCTGGCGTGCGCACCGCAAGGGCGCGTACTTCGCCAACCCGTGCTTCACGCAGATCCACCCGACGGCGATCCCGCCGAGCGAGGACTTCCAGTCCAAGCTCACCCTCATGAGCGAGTCGCTGCGCAACGACGGGCGGATCTGGGTGCCCGCCGACGCCGACGACGACCGGTCGCCGCGCGACATCCCCGCCGAGGACCGCGACTACTACCTGGAGGAGCGCTACCCGGCGTTCGGCAACCTGGTGCCGCGCGACGTCGCCAGTCGCAACGCCAAGGAGCGGGTCGACGCCGGGTACGGCGTGGGTCCCCGCGACAACGGCGTGTACCTCGACTTCGCCGACGCCATCGACCGCCTCGGCGTCGCCGCCATCACCGAGAAGTACGGCAACCTGTTCGAGATGTACGAGCGCATCACGGGTGAGGACCCCCACGAGGTTCCCATGCGGATCTACCCGGCGCCGCACTACACGATGGGCGGGCTGTGGGTCGACTAC
>JAHWKT010000031.1 GCA_019347695.1 Actinomycetota bacterium
ACCGTGCGGATCTCACTGTCGGTCGCGTCGGCCGCCAGCACGCAGCAGGCGCAGACCAGCACGTCGTCGAGCAGCACCGAGCACGACCCGCACTCGCCCTGCTCGCAGGCGTTCTTGGCGCCCGGCAGCCCGAGCCGCTCGCGCAGCACGTACAACAGGCTCTCCCCAAGCCACCCCGCCTGCACCGGATGGTCGCGGCCGTTGACCCGCAACCCGTAGGTCACGGACTCGTCGTGCAACAGGTCCTCGGTGCTCACCGTCGCCTCCTCATGACGTCGCGCCTGCGAGATCTGCAACCGCCCGGCGCAGCGCCCGCCGGGCCAGCACGCCGATCGCGTACGAGCGGTACTCGGCGGTACCGCGGTGATCGCTGATCGGCGCCGTCGCGCCGGCGACCATCTCGGCGAACGTGTCGAGGTCGTCCGACGCGATGTCGCCGGTGTCCCAGTCGACCGCCTCCGACGCGAACGCCTCCGCCTCGTCCGGCCGCATCGGACGCGGACCGGCCGACCCGGACCCCACCCTGACCCGGCGCGCATCGGTGTCGGCGACCAGCGCCAGGCACGCCGTCGAGATCGCCATCGCGTTGCGCGGGCCGATCTTGAGGAAGTGCTGCGGGCCGCTGCAGCGGTCGAAGCGGATCCGCACGATCAGCTCGCCCTCGCGGCGGGCCGTCTGCTTGGGGCCGGTGATGAACTCGAGCAGCGGCAGCGTGCGGCGGCCGTCGACGCCGTCGCACACCACCTGCGCGTCGAGAGCGGTCAGCAGCGGCAGCGCGTCGCCGGCGGGGCTCGCCGTGCCGACGTTGCCGCCGACGGTGCCCGCGTTACGGATCTGCGGCGACCCGACGGTCCGCGAGGCGCCGGCGAACGCCGGCAGCTCATCGGCCAGCTCGTGCTCGATCTGGCGATAGGTGACCAGCGCGCCGAAGTCGAACACCCCGTTGTCGCGACGCCAACCCTGCAGCTCCTCGACCCGCCGCAGCGCGATGATCCGCTGCGGCCGCCGGTGGCCGAAGTTGACCTCGACCATGAAGTCGGTGCCGCCGGCCAGCAGATCCGCGTCGGGTGCGTCGGACAGCGCGTCGATCGCCTCGGACAGCGAACGTGGACGCACGACGGTCATCACGGTCCTCCGGTGCTCGTGGGTCGCGGTGTACCGGTCGCCGCACGGTCCTCGCGTGGGAGCCAGTCGAAGCTGTCGGCGCTGGGCCCCAGGGGCGTGTACTCCAGCCCGATGTAACCGGCGTAGCCACCGTCGTCCAACGCCGCCAGCACGGCATCGAGGTCGAGGTCGCCGGTGCCCGGCTGGTGGCGGTCCGGCACGTCGGCGATCTGCACATGCCCGATGCGATCGAGGTGGGACGCGACGACGGCCGCAGGGTCCTCGCCCATGCGCGCGAGGTGATACAGGTCGGCCAGCAGCGCCACGTTGTCCACGGCGCCCTCGCGCTGGACGCGGTCGAGCACCCCGATGGCGTCGGCCGACGAGACCAGCGGGTACCGCGGGCTCTCATAGGAGTTCAGCGCCTCGATGAGGACGACGGCGCCGATCCGGTCGGCCGCCCGCGCGGCCAGGGTGAGGTTCTCGGTGGCGATCTCGTCCTGCTGCTGCGGATCGACGCCCTCGACCCGGTTGCCGTACAGCGCGTTCATCGCCGAGCAGCCCGTCTGCTCCGCGATGCCGACCGCGACGTCGATGTTGTCCCGGAAGCGTTGGACGGTGCGTGGGTCGGACAGCAGGCCGCGGGCTCCACCGGCCATGTCACCGGCGTCGAAGTTCAGGCCGACGAGTCGCACGCCAGCGTCCGCCAGCGACCGCACGAGGGCATCGACCTCACGATCGCGCGGCGTCGGCGTGTCGAACGGCCACCACAGCTCGACCGCGTCGAAGCCGGCGTCAGCCGCCGCGCCCGGCCGGTCGAGCAGCGCAAGCTCGGTGAACAGGATCGACAGGTTCACGTCGTATCGGGAGGTGGTGGCCGCCACTGACACCCCTTCCGGTTGATGGAAGTTCCGTTCCGGCCAACGGATGCTAGGCGCACGCTTTCAGGTCGTCAAGCATCGTCTTGGGTTTCGAGCCAGGTGGTGAGGTCGCCGGCGATGCGTTGCACCCACGCCGACCGATCAGTCGCCGAGTCGTTGGCCTCCGCGAAGTTCCCACACGAGACCATTGACGGGCCGCCTTGTGCTGCATAGCATCAGTTTTCGGAAATTGCTTTCCGCAAGATGGAACGAATGGTGGTGGCGGCTGTGCGATGCACACGGCGACCTGCAGTGGGAGGCGTCCGATGACGACCGTGGCGTTCATTGGGCTTGGCATCATGGGCGCGCCGATGGCCGCCAACCTGGTCACGGCCGGCTTCGACGTCGTCGGCTACAACCGCAGCCGGGCGCCGGTGGACAGACTCGTCGAGCAGGGTGGCACAGCCGCGGACAGCGTGGCCGATGCCGTCGGTGACGCCGACGTGGTCGTGACGATGCTGCCGGACTCGCCCGACGTCGAACAGGTCGCGCTCGGCGACGACGGCATCCTCGCGCACGCGCAGTCCGGCTCGCTCTACATCGACATGAGCACGATCCGACCGGCGACGGCCGTCCGCGTCGCCGACGCCGCGCGCGACGTGGGCGTGCGCCCGCTCGACGGCCCCGTCAGCGGCGGCGAGCAGGGCGCGATCGACGGCGCACTGTCGATCATGGTCGGCGGCGAGCCCGCGGACTTCGACGACGCCGGCGCCGTCCTCGACGCCGTGGGGTCGACCATCGTGCACGTCGGCCCGTCGGGCTCGGGGCAGACGGTCAAGGCGGCCAACCAGCTCATCGTCGCTGGCACCTACCAGCTCGTGGCCGAGGCGATCGTGTTCCTCGAGGCGCACGGCGTCGACACCGACGCGGCCGTAAAGGTGCTTGCCGGCGGCCTGGCGGGCAACACGATCCTGCAGCGAAAGGCCGCCGGCATGCTGCGTCGCGAGTTCCAGCCCGGGTTCCGTATCGACCTGCACCACAAGGACATGGGCATCCTGCTCGCCGCGGCGCGCGAGACCGGCGTGGCGATCCCGTTCGGCGCGCTGGCGGCACAGTTCATCGCGGCCCTGCGCGCCCAGGGTCACGGCGACCTCGACCACTCGGCCATGCTCAAGCTCGTCGAGCAACTCTCGGGGCGCGCCTGACGACTGATCCGCGCTCACCTCCTGCAACGACTCGGAAAGGTGACCCGATGGCGAAGATCCCGGTGATGCAGGCCGCCGTGGGGGTGCTCGAGTCCGAGGGCGTCGACACCGTGTTCGGCTGTCCGGGCGCGGCGATCCTGCCCCTGTACCAGGCGTTGGAGCACAGCGCCATCCGCCACCTCATCGTTCGCCACGAGGAGGGCGGCACCCACATGGCCGACGGCTGGGCGCGCACGACCGGCAAGGTGGGGGTCGCGATCAGCACGTCGGGGCCGGGCGGCACCAACATGATCACCGGCTTGTACACCGCGATGGCCGACTCGATCCCCATCATCGCCATCAGCGGGCAGGCGCCGACCGACAGGCTGCACCAGGAGGCGTTCCAGGCCGTCGACATCACCGAGATCGCCGCGCCCGTCACCAAGTGGGCGGTGCAGGTCAAGGAGGCGGCGCAGCTGCCCTGGATCTTCCGCGAGGCCTTCCGCATCGCGCGCTCCGGCCGTCCGGGCCCGGTGCTGATCGACCTGCCGGTCGACGTGCAACGCCAGGAGATCGAGTGGGACGCCACCGTCGATGCACCGCTGCCCGTGCCCGTCGCCGCACCGCACGGTGCCGGCGTCGAGCGCGCGCTGGACCTGTTGCTGGCGGCCGAGCGCCCGCTGCTGGTCGCCGGCGGCGGCGTCATCGGTGGCGGCGCGTCCGAGGAGCTGCGCGAGGTGGCCGAGCTGCTCGACGTGCCGGTGCACACCACGCTGATGGGCAAGGGCGCGTTCCCCGAGAACCACCGGCTGTTCGCCGGGATGGCGGGCATCCAGACCAGCACGCCGGCGGGCAACCGGTCATTCCTCGAGTCGGACCTCGTGCTCGCGCTCGGTGCCCGCTTCGGCGACCGCTGGACCGGCGACCTGGACACGTTCCGCGGCGACCGGACGTTCATCCACGTCGACATCGAACCGACGCAGATCGGAAAGGTGTTCCCGCCCGACCTGGGGGTGGTGTCCGACACCAAGCTGTTCCTGGCGGCGCTGGCCGACGCGGCGCGCCGCCGTGACGACCTCGGTGACCGCGCCGCGTGGGTGGCGCGCATCGGGGAGCTGCAGGCCACGCTGGCCCGCCGCGACGACTACGACACCGTGCCGATCAAGCCGCCGCGCGTGTTCCGGGAGATCAACGCCGTCTTCGATCCCGACACCTACTTCGTGACCGCGATCGGGACCTACCAGATCTGGTCCGGGCAGTTCCAGCAGATCCACAAGCCGCGCCACTACCAGGTGTGCGGCCAGGCCGGCCCCCTGGGATGGGAGATCCCCGCCGCGATCGGGGTCAAGTGCGCGGTGCCCGACGCCGAGGTGGTCGGCGTGGTCGGCGACTACTCGTTCCAGTTCCTGGTCTCCGAGCTCGCTGTCGCCGCGCAGTACGACATCGGCTTCGTCCTGGTGATGCTCAACAACGAGTACCTCGGGCTCATCCGCCAGGCCGAGATGGCCTACGAGATGAACACCGAGGTCGACATCGCCTACGACGACCACGGCACCGACAACGTCAAGCTCATGGACGCCTACGGATGCACCGGCCGCCGCGTCACCACGCCGGGCGACATCCGCGACGCGCTCGGGTGGGCGCGCAAGGAGGTGGCGCGCACCAGCCGGCCGGTGCTCGTCGAGATCATGGTCGACCGCGAGGCCAACGCCTGCATGGGACCGTCGATCGACCGCGTGACCGAGTACGAGGAGCAGCACAGCCGCCACGACGCCGTTCAGGGCGCCTGGGCGGAGGCACGGGCCGGCGGCTGAGGGCGGCTGCCGAAGCCGACCGGGATACGCTGCCGGCGCCCGCCCGGTCGCTGTTCGCCGGGGGGCGTGGTGAGGGGCGGCGCAGCCCGTCAGGAGCAACGCGGGAGGACGACATGAGCGACCAGGTCATCTACCGCCTGGAGGACCGGCCGCCGCTCGGCCAGACCATCGTCGCCGCACTGCAGCACCTGCTGGCCATCTTCGTCGGCATCGTGACCCCGACGCTGGTGCTCAGCGGACCGCTGGAGCTCGACGGTGAGACCCACCAACTACCTCGTCAGCATGGCGCTGATCGTGTCCGGCGTCGCCACGTTCATCCAGATCCGACGGATCGGCCCCATCGGCTCCGGGCTGCTGAGCATCCAGGGCACGACCCCACCGTCCGCGACGCCGACCAGCCACCCCCGGGCGACGCAGACGGTTCCGGGTCCCGGTTAGGCGTGGCCCGTCGCCGTGCACGATCACGTTCCGCCCGCATCGACGACAGGAGTTGACCGCCATGGCAATCACCCTCGGACACAACCAGTACGGCAAGGCGGAGAACCGGGTGGTCCGGCTGCTCCGCGACAGCGAGCCGCATCAGATCCTGGACTACAACGTCAGCGTCAGCCTGGGCGGCGACTTCGACGCCACCCACCTCGACGGTGACAACCGCAACGTCGTGCCGACCGACACCTCGAAGAACACGACGTTCGCCTTCGCCAAGCACGACGATGTCGTCCAGCCGGAGTCGTACGGGCTCGACCTCGCCCGACACTTCGTCGATGACATCGACCCCGTCACCGGTGCGCGGATCTCGCTGGAGATGTATCCCTGGACGCGCCTGACCCACGACGGCGCACCGCACCCCTACACGTTCATGCGTTCGGGCAGCCACGTGCGCACGGCCTGCGTGACCTACGACGGGGCAGGCGTGTGGGTCGTCTCGGGGGTCACCGGCATGACGGTGCTCAAGACCACCGACTCGGAGTTCGAGGGCTTCTACACCGACGAGTACACGACCCTCGAGCCCGCCAAGGACCGCATCCTCGCCACGACCGTGACCGCCCAGTGGTGGCACACCGACCACGACCGCGACTGGCAGCAGTCGTTCGACACGGTCCACGGCGCCCTGCTCGACGCCTTCGCCGGTCACTACAGCAAGTCGCTGCAGCAGAGCATGTACCTGATGGGCGAAGCCGCCCTGTCCGCCGACCCCGGGGTCGCCGAGATCCGGTTCACGTGTCCCAACTCACACCACTTCGCCTACGACCTCGCCAAGCTCGGGATCAACAACGGCAACGAGGTGTTCCACGCCGACGACCGTCCCTACGGCCTGATCGAGGGCACCGTCCGCCGCGACGACGCCCCGGACCCGGGACCGGCGTTCGACCCGGGGCGGGGCTGGTAGTCGCCAAGCTGATCAGGGCTCCGTCCAGCCTGCGGCCCGGATCGACGCGATCAGATCGTCGCGGTCCATCGACGACCGACCGTCGAGGTCCAGTTGCCGCGCGATCGCATACAACTCGCGCACCGACCGTTCGTCGAGGTCATCGTCGGGCGGCGTGAGATCCGCGATCTCGCCGGCCACCAGTTCGTCGCCGTGCTCGCGCCACGTCGTCCAGTAGGAGGCCAACCGCCCCGAGAACGCCTCGCGAGGTTCGACGTACAGCCGCGATCCCAGGCTGCGCGCGCGTTGCTGCAGATCCGCTCGGCACGCGGTGATGAGCTCCAGGGCACGGCGCACCTCGGCATCGCCGCCGAACGCCGCGGGATCGTCGTGCAGCTGCGCGGTCAGCACGGCGAGATCGTGATCGTCACCCAGCACGTCGGACAGGTCGTGGAACCGGCCCACCAGCGGCTTGAGCACGCTCGGCGCCGCGTCGCGCAGCAGGCGCAGGTGGTACCACGTGTACTTGACCCGCTTGCGCCACTCGTGGAGCTTCTCGTCGGTGGGGTCGAAAATGTTGTCGCGCCAACCCCGGCGACCGCGCTTGTAGGTCTTCTCCACGCCCGCGGCGATCACGTCGACGTCGTCGGACAGCGGCCAGCGGTTGATCTGCTCCCGGCCGTCGAGCAGCAACGCCCGCGCCCGCACGATCCGCTTGTCATCATCCGTGACACGGGCCGATGCCGCCTGGGCGCGCTGGGCCAGTCCCGCGCGTACTCCGGTGACCGCTCCCCCCGACACCTGCGAGGTGTGCGCCGCGACCAGGTCGTCGAACGTCGCCAGCAGCGCGTGCGCGTCACGGATCGACGACAGCTCGCGCGCCGCGTCACGGAAGGTCGCGTTGGCCTCCTGATACGCCTCGCCCATCGCTGGGCGCACGAGCCTGACAAGGCCGCGCAGCTTCTTGCAGTTCTTGCGGACCTCGTGGACGGCGTCCTCCACGTCGTCGGTGCCTGGTTCGTCCAGCAGCTCGAGCGCCTCCGCGACGATCTCGTGCGCGATGCGACGGACGCCGTCCGACAGGGACTCATCGACTTGCAGTCGGTACGCCATATGGCTCGTGGTACCCGACGGGTGGCCGTCGCGCACCACCGGCAGGTTGCCGCAGGATGAACAGCAGGTGACGGTTCACCGGTACTTCAGGCCCGTTCCCGTGTTGAACACGACGGTGCGCTCACCGGGGCGGATCCAGTCATCCGCTCGCAGCTGCGCGACGGCGGCCCATGCCGCGCCGCCCTCCGGGCAGATGTCCAGGCCACTGTGCGCAGCCAGCGCCGCGGCCGCGTGGTGGATCCGCTCCTCGGCCACAGCGACCGCCGTGCCGGCGGTGCCGGCGATCGCCCGCAGGCAGAGAAAGCCGCCGATCGGCGACGGCACCCGCAGACCGAACGCGGCGGTGGCCGGCTGCAGCCACGGCTCAGTGCCGTCGGCGCCCCGGTCGTGCGCGCGGACGATCGGGGCGCAACCGGCGGCCTGCACCACCACCAACCGTGGTCGGGCCGACCCGATCCATCCCAGGCGCTCGAGCTCGTTCCACGCCTTCCACATGCCCACCAGGCCCGTGCCGCCGCCGGTCGGGTACACCACAACGTCGGGCAGGTCGCCGTCGAACTGCTCGAACAGCTCGTAGCCCATCGTCTTCTTGCCCTCGACGCGGTAGGGCTCGCGCATGGTCGACACGTCCACATCGGCCGGTCCCCTGCGCTCGGCGAGGAACCGGCCGGCATCGGCGATCGTGCCGTCCACCAGATGGACCTGCGCGCCGTAGTGGTGGCACTCGTCGACGAAGGCCCGAGGCGTGTCGGCCGGCATCGCCACGGCCACGGGCACGCCTGCGTGCGCGCCGTACGCCGCCAGCGCACCGGCCGCGTTGCCCGCGGACGGCGCCACCAGCCGCTGCGCGCCGCGTTCGACCGCCGCCGAGACCGCAAGGCTCATGCCGCGGGCCTTGAACGAGCCGGTCGGGTTGCGCGACTCGTCCTTGATCCACACGTCGTCGCCAACACCGACCACCGGCGTCCAGCCCTCGCCGAGCGTCACCGCGCGTGCCCGCGGCACCGGCAGCAGGTCCGCGTAGCGCCACAGCGACGCATCCTCCCGGCGGATGCGCTCCTCAGGCGCCCCCGGCGGCAGGTCGAGGTCGACGCGCAACGGCATCCCGCACGCGTCACACACCTTCGTCGGCGCGGCGGCGTCGTGCGGACGTGCGCAGGCGAAGCAGGTCAGCACGACGTCGGGCCGTGCTGCTGTCGATGCCACCGGTGGCTGAACGGCGGAGGTACCGGCGATCGGGTTGGGCACGACTAAGCTTTCGGTTGCGAGCGCGCTCACGATAGCCGAGCGCGCACAGCCACACCGTGTCAGGCGATCGGAGAATCCGTGCCCGCCACCCCGCCGCGTCGTTCGCCGGCGCCCGACACGGTCGATGCTCCTCCCCTGCGCTGGGGGTTCGTGGGTCCCGGGCGCATCGCCGCCAAGGTGGCGGCCGATCTGGCGCTGTCGGAGGGCGGGACACTGCACGCCGTCGGTTCGCGGTCACTGGACCGGGCGCGCGCGTTCGCCGACGCCCACGACGCTGCGAGGGCGTACGGCTCGTACGGTGAGCTGCTCGACGACGCGGACGTCGACGCCGTCTACATCGCGACACCCCATCGGCAGCATCACGCCGTCGCGATGGCGGCGATCGACGCGGGCAAGCACCTGCTCGTCGAGAAGGCGTTCACCTCCACCCTCGCCGGTACCGTCGAGGTCGTCGAGGCGGCGCGCGCCGCCGGGGTGTTCTGCATGGAGGCCATGTGGACACGGTTCCAGCCCGCCGTCGCCACGGTGCACGGGCTGATCGCTGAGGGCGCGATCGGCGAGATCCGCTCGGTGCGGGCGGATTTCGGCCTACGGATGCCGTTCGATCGCAAGGATCGGCTGTGGGACCCTGCGCAGGGCGGCGGCGCGCTGCTCGACCTCGGGGTGTACCCGGTCGCGTTCGTGCAGTCGGTGTTCGGCGGCGCACCCGCGACACTGGACGTGTCCGGTGTCACGGCGTCCACCGGCGTCGACGCCGAGGCCACGCTGCTGTGGCACACCGCCGACGACCGCGTCGGGTTCGGTCAGTGCTCGTTGCTCAGCGCACTGTCGGGCACGGCCGATGTGCTCGGCACTCACGGTTGGTTCGAGCTGCCACCGAACTTCCACCACGCGCAATCCTTCACGCTGTACCAGGTGCTCGAGGACGGCCGCTCGATGCGGAGCGAGACGTTCTCGGCGCCGGCGACCGGGATCGGGTACAGCCATGAGCTCGACGAAGTGCACCGCTGCGTGGCCGCGGGGCTGACGGAGAGCCCGATCATGTCGCTAAACGACACGGTCACGATCATGGGCGTGCTCGAGCAGGCGCTGCACGCACTCGGCGTCCACTTCGACGAGGCCGAGGTCGCCCTGTAGCACCGCCCTCCCGGGCGCCGTGGCCGATAGCACCCACCAGCGGGCCTCATCCGACACACCCACCGCCACAGACCCACCGTGGCCGATAGCACCCACCAGCGGGCGCCAACCGCCACGCGGCGCGGGATCAACCCATGCGGGTTCGAGGGGCGCCGTGCAGCAGCGCGGCGAGGTCGCCAGCGAGCCGGGGCGCGCCGGTCTGCGTGACCGTGACGCTGCTCGACGGACTGGTGCTCGCCCGCTCGGTGATGCACCACTCGATGAACTACCGGTCAGCGGTGATCTTCGGTCGCGCGCGTCCCGTGACCGACCCGGCCGAGCGGGACCACGCCTTCGAGGTCATCGTCGAACATCTCGTGCCGGGCCGGTGGGCCGACGCACGCCACCCCAGCCGCAAGGAGGCCGCCGCGACCGCGGTGGTGGCGCTCGACCTCGGCGAGGCCTCGGTCAAGATGCGCACCGGCCCACCCAACGACGACGAGATCGACCTCGACGACGGCAACTGGGCCGGCGTGCTGCCGATCGCCACGGCGGTCGGTGCGCCCATCACCGACGAGCACACCCCGGCGGGTGTCGCGCCGCCCGCGTACGCGACGACCTACCGGCGCGGCCATGACCGACGAGGCGCCAGATGACCTGACGGACAGGTGGCCGGGAGGCGCCGGCTGCAGCGCGGTCGCGGGTGGCCTGGCTGGCGCGGGTACCGGCACGGGCGTCCGACGCGGTCAGTGGCCGGCGGTCCACAGCAGCGGGAACAGCGGATGATCCATCGGCGCGCCGGCCGGCAGCTCGCCTTCCAGGCCTGGGAACGGCGGTGACGTGGTCCACCGCCGGGGTGCGTGGGTGGCGTCGGCGCCGAGGAACCGCAGCGACAACGCACGCCGCGGGATCGTCCGGCTGTTCCCGGCGGCCGCGTGCAGGGTGAGCATGTGGAACAGCACCACGTCGCCCGGTTCCATCGCCCAGCCACGCACCGGAAAGCGCTCGCGGTCCTCGTCGATCGGCGGCACGGGCGCGAGGCTGCTGTCGGGGAACCACTTCGCCTGCTGATCGAGGAACGTCGTCGGCAGGTACCAGGTGTCGTCGTGCGAGCCGGCGACGAACTCGAGCGTCGTCTCGCGGCTGACCGGATCCACCGGGATCCACGCGCTGATGTTCTGCCGACCCTCGCCGTTGTAGAACGGCTGATCCTGGTGCCACGGCGTGGGCTGCTGCGCGCCGGGCTGCTTCACCAGCACGTGGTCGTGGTACAGCCGGACCTCCGGCGACCCCATCAGCTCGCCGCACAGTGCGGGAAGACCGGCGGCCGCGACCACGTCGAGCAGCTCCGGGTAGCGCTGCCAGTTGCAGAAGTCCTCGAAGAACTCTGGCTCACCTGGCCGGCTCGCGGTCTGCCCGTGCGGACCCGGGTCGGTGAGCATGTTCTCGACGATCTGGCGGATGACCGCGATCTGCTCCGCGTCGAACACACCGCGGACACACACCACGCCGTCGTCCTCGAACTGCTGCCGATGGGTGACCTCGTGCGTCGTCATCTGGCGAGTATCGCTCCGCGGTGGGCCGGCTGTCACGCCGAGACGCGCGATCACGCGCGCCGGCGGGCTGCAGGGCGCAGGTCGACGAGCTCGGGTCCGGGGTCGCCGAGCTCGTGCTTGGCGATCCGCTCGGACGGGGTGTGCGGCAGCTCGTCTCGGAACTCCCAGTAGCGGGGCACCTTGAAGCTCGCGAGCCGCTCGGCGACGAACGCGAGCAGCTCCTCGGCCGCCGGCGTGCTGGGCCCCGCGACGGGTACCACGACCGCGCGCAGCTCCTCGCCGAGCTCGTCGTCGGCAACGCCCACGACCGCGCACTCAAGCACCGCCGGGTGGGTCACCAACGCCGCCTCGACCTCGGCGGCGGCGATGTTCTCTCCCCCGCGCCGGATCATGTCCTTGCGACGCCCGCGCAGCGTGAACCGGCCCGCCGGGTCGCGCACCACGATGTCGCCGGTGTGCGCCCACCCGTCGGCGAAGAACGCCGTGGTGGCGTCGGGATCGTCGAGGTAGCCGTCCATGAACCCCAGCCCGCGCAGCAGCAACTCACCCTCGTCGCCGTCGGCGACGTCGACGCCGTCGGCATCGACCACCCGGGCCTCGCAGTGGGCCACCACACCGCCCAGGCTGCCGGTGCCCACCAGCTCGTCGTGCTCGTCGGGCAGCACGGCGAGGTTCAGCCCGGTCTCGGTCATCCCGTACAGCTCGTGCCACGGCACGCACCAGCGACGCTCGAGATCGGCGTGCGCGTCCGGTGGGATCGCCGAGCAGTACACGCGCTCGAGGCGGTGGGTGCGCTCGTGGCCGGCCGGCGGCTGCTTGAGCAGCAGCACGGGCATCGCGGCCAGGCAGTAGAAGACCGTGACGCCGTGCTCGACGACCGACCGCATGAACGTCGACGGGTGGAAGCCGTCGAGGACCACCAGCTCGGCGCCGGCGCGCAGCGCCGCGACGGTGTTCCACAGCGGGTCGATGTAGGAGAACGGCTGGGCGGTCAACAGCACGCTGCCGGCGGTCAGGCCCATCACGTCGGCCATCCCCTGGCCCATCTGCTGCCAGAAACGGTGGCTGAGCATGCACCCCTTGGGGAAGCCGGTCGTGCCTGACGTGTACTGGATGTTCGCCAGCGCCCTGCCGTTGTCGGTAGCGGGCGGCGGAGGCGTGTCACTGCCGGTCGGCCACCGGTCGCCGGCGACGTGCTCGACCGCGACGGCGCGGTCGATGCCCTCGAGTGCCGAGGCGACCACGTCGGCGGTGGCGTCGTCGACCAGCACCAGCCGCGCGCCGCTGTGGTCGAGCAGGTACCTGGTGTCGACCGGCCCCAGCCGCTTGTTCACAGGCACCGCGGTCATGCCCGCCGACGTGATCCCGAGCCAGGCGATCGGGTACCGCAGCGAGTTGCGCAGCACGATGGCTACCCGGTCGCCCGGCCGCAACCCACGTGCCGCCAGCAGCCCTCGGACACCGGCGACCCGGCGCGCCAACTGCGTGAACGTGACCGACGCCCCACCCCCGTCGCGCAGCGCCACGCGGTCGCCGTGGTCGACGGCGCGACGGTCGACCAGTTCCCCGAGCGCCCAGTCGAGATCGGCGGGACGCCGCAGACCTTCTGACGTCATCGGGCGCGCTGTCGGAACGCGTCGGCGCCCGCTGTGGCGATCCCCGCCTCGAACACCGCGCGGGACGCGTCGACCTCGCGGGCCATCGCCGCCTCGACCGCCGCACGGTCGGGCCGCATCAGCTGCAGGTGCCATCGGGTCGCGGTGCCGTCGGCGACCCAGCGCGACACCAGATCGATCGCGGCGGCCACCGCGTCGTGGGCGATGAACGTGAGCAGACCGAGCCGCAGCGCCTCGTCGGCCTCCACCCGCCCGGCGTCGAGGATCAACGGGAGCGCTCTGGCACCGAGAACCCGCGGCAACAGGTAGGTCGACCCGTTGGAGATCGTCAGCCCGAGCCCGTTCTCGGGGAACAGCAGGAACGTGTCGGGCTGGCCGATGCGCGCATCGCACGCCAGGGTGAGCTCCGCGGCGCCACCGACGGCCAGTCCGTTGATCGCGGCGACGACCGGCACGTCGACGTCGAGCACCGCACGGGTGAGGTCCTGGAAGCCGTCGATGAGCAGCTCGAACCCGTCGCGGTCGAGGTCGGCGGTGGCGTCGAGGTCGTCGCCGGCCGAGAACGCCCGGCCGGTGCCGGTCAACACCACGCCCCGCGCCACATCGGCGGTCGCGCGGATCGCCGCGGCCAGGTCGGGCAGCATCGCCGGCGATAGCGCGTTGAGCTTGTCGGGCCGGTCCAGGCGCACCACGCCAACGTCGCCGGTGTGGGCCACGACCAGATGCTCGCCTGCAGGCTGCCAGTTCAACTCGTTCATGCCGGTGAGTGTACGGAACGCGCGGGGTTGTGGATATCGTGTTGGTTGCAACCGATCGGACCTACGATGAGCCGCATGAGTGCCGCGCTGCCACTGCCGGGCGGATTGGACGACCACATCCGGCCGCTGCGTCGCCGCGACTACGACCAGCTCGTCGACGCCGGCGCCTTCGACGATGAGCCGATCGAGCTGCTGGAGGGATTCCTGGTCGAGATGAGTCCCGAAGGCGCCGAGCACGTGTACGTGATCGACCGACTGGCCGAGATCCTCGTGTCCGCACTCGTCGGTCGGTACCTGGTGCGCATCGGCCATCCGCTCGCGCTGGGTGACCTGTCCGAGCCAGAGCCGGACGTCGCCGTGGTCGAGCCGGGCGACTACCGCCACGAGCATCCCACGTCGGCGCTGCTGGTGATCGAGAGCTCGCGCACGATCCGGGCGCGGTGTGGTGGTCCGGGGCCACGCGGTCAGGTCAGCTCGCTGATCTCCAGCAGGTGCCCGTCGGGGTCGCGGAAGAACGCCCGGATCTCGCCGCCCCGGTCGACCGGCTCGGTGAGGAACCGCGCGCCGCGCGCGTGGAGCAGTTCGTAGGACGCCCAGCAGTCGTCCACGCGAAAGATCAACTCAGAGCTGACGAGGTCAGGGTCGCGGGGCGGCGCGAACTCGACGGTCGGCTTGTCGGGTGTCGGTCCAGCTCCTGTCACCAGCAGCAGCCACGACCCCAACAGCTCCAGCACGACCGACGTGCCGCCGTACTCGCCGTACACCGATGCGTCGAGCACGTCGACGTACCAGTCCCTGGCGCGCTCGGCGTCGGCGACCACCAGCAGATGCGTCACCGCCGACGCCTCGAACCCGTCCATCCCCGCACCATAGCCGCACGGTGTGCTCTGGCGGCACGCGAGCGCAAAGGTGGCGCAAAGGCGGGCTGCGGACACTGACGGCCACGTCGGCCGACACGCCGCCGACCGTCACCGAAGGGGCACCACCATGCAGACCAACAAGACGGCCGCTCTCAGATCCATTCGCAGCGGTCTCATCGCACTCCTGTCGCTCGCACTGCTGGCGGCGCTCGCGCTGCCAGCGACCGCACACGGTCGCCACGCGCGGGTCCAGCGCGAGGACGTGCTGACGCAGAACGAGACCGGTGTGTACGCGCGCAACGGCGCGCGACTGCACCGCAACCGCTACTCGTTCACCGTCCGGTGGAAGGTCCGGACACCGCGACCCGGCACCTACGCCTACCCGAGTCCCGACCAGATCCCACCGGGTGCACCACCGCACCCGCCGGTCGAACCCGGCCGACCGGAGGTCTTCACGCTCTGGGCGTTCGTGTTCAACTACCCGAAGCGGTGCACCGACGCGTGCGACTTCGACGACATCGGGCCCGACACCGCGGCGCAAGGCGGCATCTACCAGCTCGACGGCACAGTCGCCTACGGCCGCCGGATCACCATGCGCGGCAAGATCCGGCTCGGGCAGCAGCCGGCGACCGGCGCCACCATCCGCTGTGCTACCGGTACGGCAACCACGATCCTGCGGTGTGCGCCCGCGGTCTCGGTGCCGTCGCGGCGGCGGACGAGGTGCTGGAGCTCGAGGCGGACGCAGGCGCCGTGCCGCTGTGGTTCGGGCTCGCACGGTTCATGCGCGGGTGGGCGCTGATGGCCTGCGGACATGTCGGCGACGCCATCGAGCTGCTGGAACGCGAGCTCGACACGCAGCGCCGCCGCCGGGCACGACCCGGGCAGGCCGCTGTACCTGTCGGAGATCACCCGCGTGCGGGCGGCCGCGGCGGCCGCGGTCGGGCAGCCCACCGATCTCGTCGAGGCGTTGTCGCAATCGGTGCGCGAAGCCCTCGCCGACGGTGCGGTGGTCCTGGCTCCATTCACGGCACCGCACGCTGGCGGCCGACCTCCTGCCGGTGTGACCCAACCGGCGTGACCGACGGTTGCGTTCAGCGCCGCCAACCGGCAGGGTGCGGGCGATGACCACGACCGACCTGACGATCCGCGGTGACCGCGTGGTGACGCCCGGCGGCCTGCGACCCGCCGCCGTCCATGTGCGCGACGGAGTGATCACGGCGGTCACCGACCGCGGCGGTCCCGCGGCAGGTGACGTGGTCGACGCCGGCGACCACGTGGTCGCTCCCGGGCTGGTCGACATCCACGTGCACGTCAACGAACCGGGCCGCACCGAGTGGGAGGGGTTCGCCACCGCGACCCGTGCCGCCGCGGCCGGTGGCGTGACGACCATCATCGACATGCCGCTCAACAGCGTGCCGCCGACGGTGACGGTCGACGCCCTGACCACCAAGCGACAGGCCGCCGACGGCCAGTGCCACGTCGACGTGGGGTTCTGGGGCGGCATCGTGCCGGGCAACGCCGCCCACCTGGCGGCGCTGCACGACGCTGGCGTGTTCGGGTTCAAGGCGTTCCTGGTCGACTCCGGGGTCGATGAGTTCGACCACGTCGACGGCGGCCACCTCGAGGGAGCGATGGAGCGCCTGGCCACCTCCGACGCACTGACGCTGGTGCACGCCGAGGCGGCCGACGTGATCGCGCAGAGCGCCGCGGTGCTCGACGAGGGCGACCCACGGGCCTACGCCACCTACCTGGCGTCGCGGCCGGACGACGCGGAGGTGCGCGCCGTGCAGCAGGTCGCGGCGATCGCGCTGCGGACCGGCGGCCGCGCGCACGTGCTGCACCTGTCGTCGGCCGAGGCGCTCACGCCGCTGCGGCACGCCGCACGGGCCGGCGCGGCGCTGACCGCCGAGACCTGCCCACACTACCTGGCGCTGGCCGCGGACGACATCGCCGACGGCGCCACCGCGTTCAAGTGCGCGCCGCCGATCCGCGCAGCCGACAACCGCGACCTCCTGTGGACGGCGCTTGGCGACGGCACGATCGCGCTGATCGCCACCGACCACTCGCCGTGCACGCCGGAGCTGAAGCGACGTGGCGACGGCAGCTTCGCGGCGGCGTGGGGCGGCATCGCTTCGCTGCAGCTCGGCCTGTCGGTGGTGTGGACCCACGCGCAGGCCCGCGGCCACGTGCCCACCGATCTTGTCCACTGGATGTCCGCCGCGCCCGCACAGCTGGTCGGTCTGCGGCGCAAGGGCATGCTGGCGCCGGGAGCCGACGCCGACATCGTGATCTGGGATCCGGATGCGACGTGGACGGTCGACGCGCCCGCGCTCGAGCACCGGCACCCGGTCACGCCCTACGACGGGATGACGCTGCGTGGACGGGTGTCGACCACCTACCTTCGCGGGCAGATGATCTACGACGGCCATGCCGTCACGGGTGGTCCAATCGGGCGGCTGCTCGACAGGGAGGTGTGATGAACACCACGTGGGTCGACCTCGCCGATCGCCGGCTCGGCGGGCTGGTCCTGTCCGCCAGCGACGAGTGGTTCGCTCCGAAGGAGCAACTGCTGGAGGCGACGCCGGCGGTGTTCGATCCCGACAGCTACTCGACCCGCGGCAAGCTGATGGACGGCTGGGAGACCCGCCGCCACTCCCCCACCGGCGATGACTGGGTGATCCTCCGCCTCGGCGCGCCGGGCATCGTGCGACGTGCGATCGTCGACACGAGCCACTTCCGCGGCAACGCGCCGCAGCGGTGCGCATTGGACGGCTACGCGGCAGCCGATCCGCTACTCGACGACGCGAGGGCCGTCGAGTGGATCCCGCTGCTCGACTGGTCACAGCTGCGACCCGATCATGTGAACGCCTTCGAGCTCGACCCCGGCCCGCGCGTCACCCACGTCCGGTTGCGGATCGCCCCCGACGGTGGCGTGGCGCGGCTCCGTCTGCTCGGCGAGGTGGTCACCGACCTGCGGACCGTGGTGGATCGCCACAACGCGATGGATCTGGCGTCGTCGGCCCACGGCGGTGTGGCGGAGGCGACCAGCGGCGAGTTCTTCTCCCCCGCGCAGCACCTGCTGCAGCTCGGCGATGCGCGGAACATGGGCGACGGCTGGGAGACCCGGCGACGACGTGACGGCGGCCACGACTGGGTGGTGGTGCGCCTCGCGACGACCGGTCTGGTCG
Source organism: Actinomycetota bacterium (assembly GCA_019347695.1). Classification (GTDB taxonomy): domain Bacteria; phylum Actinomycetota; class Nitriliruptoria; order Euzebyales; family JAHELV01; genus JAHELV01. The sequence continues at coordinate 17,787 of JAHWKT010000031.1, forward strand.
AGCGGGTGGAGGTCGACACCACCCACTTCCTCGGCAACCATCCGCAGTCGTGCGCGGTCGATGCCTGTCACCGCCCGGCCAGAGGCGATCAGCTGGCGATCACCGACGAGGACTGGCGCGAGGTCGTGCCCACCACTCCCCTCGGCCAGCACGCGCGGCACGTGTTCGATGTCACCGATCCACAACCGGCGACGCACGTGCGGCTGCGGATCCATCCCGACGGCGGCGTCGCGCGGCTGCGGGTGCGCGGGCGGGTGACCGACGAGGGATGGCGCCGGGCCGGTGTGCGGTGGCTCGACGCGGCCACCGAGGCCGAGGCGCGCGCGGCGTTCGCGCACTGCTGCGGCGCGTCGCGCTGGGTCGAGGCGATGCTCGCCCGGCGTCCGTTCGCCACATTCGACCGCCTGCGCGAGGCTGCCGACCACGAGTGGGAGCAGCTGGGCCACGACGACTGGTTCGAGGCGTTCTCGGCACATCCCCGCATCGGCGACCGGTCCGGACCCGAGCACACCCGCCGCGAGCAGTCGGGTACCGCTGACGCCGATCCCGAGGTGCTCGAGGCGCTGGCCGAGGGCAACCGCCGCTACGAGCGCAGGTTCGAGCACGTGTTCCTGATCAACGCGGCCGGCCGGTCCGCCGAGGAGATGCTGGAGGCCCTGACCGAGCGGCTCGACAACGACCCCGCGACCGAGGCGGCGGTGGCGGCCGAGCAGCAGCGGCAGATCACCCAGCGGCGGCTGGAGGCGATGGTGCACCCGGACCGCGGCGACTGATGCACGGCGTCCACAGATCCACCAGCCAGAGGAGGCACGCACCATGAGCATCTCGACCCACGTGCTCGACACCGCCCGCGGCCAGCCGGCGGCCGGCGTCGGCGTGGTGCTCGAGGCGCTGACCGCCGACGGCGGATGGATGCGGCTGGGCAGATCCGCGACCAACGACGACGGCCGCGCGCCCGACCTGCTCGACGACGACACCGCGGTCGGCGCCGGCGTCCACCGCATGACGTTCGAGACCGGCGAGTGGTTCACGACGCAACAGGTGGCGGCGTTCTACCCCGTGGTCCGGGTGGTGTTCGAGATCACGGACGCCGACGCCCACCACCACGTGCCGCTGCTGCTGAGCCCGTTCGGCTACAGCACCTACCGTGGGAGCTGATCGGTGACCGCCGAGCGGATGCCGACCACGCTGTCGGGCGCGGCGACCGGCGACCTCGTCGCGCTGATCGAGGGGGTGCTCGACGCGCGCCGCGAGCGCCAGGGCCGTGGCCCGTGGAGCGGCAGCCGCCAGCCGGTGCACACCGTGTATGTGCCGGCCGATCAGTTCGCCGAGCACACGGTCGCCGCGTGGGGTGACGAGGCGCGTCGCCTGCTCGACGTCCACGCGCCGACGGCCGACGACCTGGCTGCCGTGTTCGACGTCGATCCGTCGACCGCCGCCCGCGTGCGCGGTCGGGTGGCCGCCAAGCTGGAGGTCGAGCCGGTCGAGGACCTGCGGGTCGACTTCGAGGACGGCTACGGCAGCCGCGACGCCGAGGAGGAGGACCGCGACGCCGCGCGCAGCGCCCGCGCCGTGGCCCGCATCCTCGCCGAGCCCGGTGCGCCGGCGTTCGTCGGCCTGCGGATCAAGTCGTTCGCCGACGGCGACCACCGCCGCGCCATCCGAACACTCGACGGGTTCGTCACCACGCTGCTCGACGCCACCGACGGCGCGCTGCCCGACGGGTTCGTCGTCACGTTCCCGAAGGTCGTCGCCGCGGCGCACGTGGAGGGGTTCGCCGAGCTGCTCGACCGCCTCGAGCACGCGTTGGGGCTGCCCGAGGGCCGCCTGGTGTTCGAGCTGCAGATCGAGACGACCGAGTCGATCGTCGACCACGCGGGGCGGATCACGCTGCCGTCGCTGGTCACCGCCGCCGGTGGGCGGCTGGTGGGTGCGCACTTCGGGGTGTTCGACTACACCGCGGCGTGCGGCCTGCCGGCCACTCAGCAGCGCCTCGACCACCCCGCATGCGACTTCGCACGCCACGTGATGCAGGTGACCCTGGCCGGCTCGGGCATCCGGCTGTCGGACGGCTCGACCAACCGCGTGCCCGGCGACGACTCGACCTCGGCGGTGCACGCGCTGTGGCGTCATCACGCGTCGCTGGTGCGCCACAGCCTCGTCCACGGCTTCCGGCAGGGGTGGGACATGCACCCGTCCCACCTCGTCAGCCGGTACGCGGTCCTGCACGCCTTCCATCTCGCGCACCTCGACGACACCGTGGCGCGGCTGTCGGCATGGGCGGATGGCAACTCGGGCGGCGGTGAGAGCGACGTGGCCGACGAACCCGCCACGGTGCGCGCGCTGCTGGGATCGTTGCGGCGGGCGATCGACTGCGGCGCGGTCGACGAACACCACGCCCTGGCCGCCGCGGGCATCGACCGCGACGCCCTGGTCCGCTCCACGTGACCCCCGGACCTGGGGAACGATCTCACCGTATAGCGCAGGCCAGTTCCCCACGTCGCAACGGCCCCCCGATCTGGGGACGGATCTCACCGCATAGCGCAGGCTCGTTCCCCAGATCGGTGCCGGAGGTCGAGCTGACGGCGACCGCACCGTCCGGATCCGGCGCAACCGCAGGTACGCGACGGTCGTGAGCGCCGACCAGGACTGGGGCGCGTACCTCGAGGAGTTCCACCGCGACGCGCCTGGAGTGACCGAGCGGATGCTGGGGCGGGCCCGCGACGACGCCGGCGGGGACCCCTATCAGTGGGCAGCCGTCGCGGTACCGAACGACGGGATGGTGATCGATCTTGCGTGCGGCAGCGCACCGCTGGCCGACCACCTGGCGCACGACCGCTACCTCGGCATCGACCTGTCCCGCGCCGAGCTCGACCTGGCGGTCGCGCGCGTCGGCAGCGACCGCGTCGTGCGTGCCGACGTCACCCAGCTGCCGATCACCGACGACGCCACCGACACGGTCACCTGTCTGATGGCCCTGATGCTCGTCCAGCCCCTCGAGGGGGTGCAGCGCGAGATCCGACGCGTCCTGCGACCTGGCGGCATGCTTGTCGCCCTGCTGTCCGGCGGGGCTCCGGCCAGTGTCGCCGACGCGCTGCGCTGGGGTGCGGTGCTCGCCGCGCTGCGCATGCCGGGACTGCGGTGGCCCAACCCCGAGGCGATCGGTCCCGCCGAGCAATGGCTGGACGAGGCGTTCACGATCCTCAGCGACGAGGTCCGCACATTCGCCTACCCCATCGACGACGCCGCGTCCGCACGGCAGTTGATCGCCTCGCTGTACCTGCCCGACGTGCCCGCCGACCGGGTGGAGACCGCCACACGGGTCGCGGGGTCGCTGATCGGCCGCGCGATCGGCATCCCGCTGCGCCGCGTCGTCGCCCGGACATGGCCCTGAACCTGCGCGAGTGTTGCCGCCAGCCATCAAATTGTGATAGCTCACGCCCACGGACCGGCGCCCCGCCCACGGGTGTGGCCCCCAGCCATCACATGTGATGGCTCACGCCCACGCGGTGCACGGGACCGCCCTTGCGGGGCGGTGTAGGTTGCAGCCAACGCCGACCAAGGGGGCTTGTCGATGTGTCTCGCCGAAACGTCCACGACCGCGCCACACCAGCACGGCGACATGACCGGACCGTACGCCCGTGATGCGGCGGTTGCCGCACGACCGCACGAAGGCGCGCCCGACCGCGAACCGATGGGCCGGCGCGCATTTCTGCGCGCCGGCACGGTGGCCGCCGCCGGGGCGACCGTGGTCGGCCTGGGTGCCGCCACACCGGCCGCCGCAACGACCGCCCACAACCGGCACGACGACCGGCACGGGCGCCGACACCAGCACCACCGCCGTCGCGGTGTCGTCGATCTCACGCACCGGTTCACCACCGACTTCCCGACGTTCACCGGTGTCCAGCCCACCCGGACGACCGCGACGACCATCGCCGACGACGGCTTCTACTCGCAGAACTGGACGTTTGCCGAGCACACGGCCACCCACGTCGACGCGCCCGGCCACTTCGCGGCCGGCCAGCCTCTGGTCGACGAGCTCGACCCCGACGACCTGGTCGCACCGCTGGTCGTGATCGACATCCGGCGCCGGGCACGCCGCGACCCCAACGCCGAGGTGACGGTCGGCGATCTGCGCAGGTACGAGCGTCGGCGCGGCCGCATCCCGCGCGGCGCGCTGGTGTGCATGTGGTCGGGCTGGGCCCGCAAGGCCGACGATGCCAGCGAGTTTCTGGGCGGCCCCGCCTTCCCCGAGTACAACTTCCCGGGCTTCGGCGTCGAGGCGGCGATGTGGCTGGCACGACGCCGCGACGTGGCGGGCATCGGCGTCGACACGACCAGCCTGGACCCGGGCAACTCGACGTCGTTCGCGGTCCACAACGAGTTCCTGGCCACCGGCCGATACGGCGTCGAGAACCTGGCCAACCTCGGGCGCGTGCGCGGCCGTCGCCGCACGGCGGTCGTCGGCGTGGTGCCGTGGCAGGACGGCTCCGGCGGACCATGCCGGGTGCTGGCGCTGTAGCCGCAGGTCACTCCTCGACGGCTACTTCACCACACTGCACCCCTTGCGGACCGACCGACGCCGCGTGCTCGGTGCCCGGCTCGATGTCGAGTCGGTCACCCGACGACAGCAGGTGGTTGTCGCCCTCGACGTGGAACGCGATCGAGCCGGCGACGCAGAACAGCACCTTGTGGTACGGATGGCTGTGCGGCGCGTAGCGCTCGTCTGCGCCGTTGGACCACCACTGCGGCGTGCCGTAGCGGGCGAGCGCCCGCTCGATCTCGTCGCGCCCGATCCGGCCCTCGGCCGGTGTCATCCACGCACCCATCAGCTGCGCTTGTCTACCACGGCAGCGGCGTGCCGTCTCGGAAGAAGCCGCCGGTCGGACCGTTGTCGGGCAGGTCGACGGCCCACATGACCGACGCCGCGCCGTCGGCGACGGGACGGCCGCCGCGACCACCCATGTCGGTGGCGGTCCACCCGGGACAGACCGCATTGACGAGCACACCGTCGGCGCGTAGCTCGTCGGCGAGCACGCGGGTCAGCGCGTTCACCGCCGCCTTGCTCACCGAGTAGGCGGGGGTGCCCCCACCCATCGACGTCAGCGACCCACCCTCGCTCGACACATTGACGATGCGCCCCCGCGCGCTGCGGCGCAGCAGCGGCAGGAAGGCCTGGGTGACCCGCCAGGTGCCCACCAGGTTGGTCTGCAGCGCCTCCTCGACGATGGCCATGTCGGCGTCGACGCCCCGCTGGTGGGCGTCGTAGTGCACGGCGGCGTTGTTGACCAGCACGTCGAGCCGGCCGTGGGTGCGCTCGACGTGGCGGGCGGCGCGAGCAATGACCGTGGAGTCGGTGACGTCCAACGGCACGATCTCGATGCGGCCGGGCTGGTCGGCGAGCGCGGTCGCAACCTCGCGCGCCTGCATCACGTTGCGGGCGCCGAGCAGCGCGATGTCACCCACGGCCGCCGTCTGGCGGACGACCTCGCGGCCGATGCCCCGGTTGCCGCCGGTGATCAAGATGATCCGTGCCATCGCTGCTGCTCCGTGCGGTACGTGCGGGCAGCACGCTACCGCGTGTCGTCGGGTCGCTCGACGCCCAGCGACGCCATCCACCGGCGGTCCGCGTCGGGCAGGGCACGGTGCCACGCCGCCTCGTTGCCCGCCTCGGGCAGGACATGCCCGAACTCCACCATCTGCGACGGAGGCAGATCCGCCAGGTACACCCAGACGCCGCGCGGGTCGATGTCGGCCGCGTCGCACACGCCGGCGGTGATGGCCGAGATGAGCGCGGACCGGGTGGACTCGTCGCGGCCGCCGCGGATGTGGCCGAACACGAGCAGGTGGTCGTGGTCGAGTGGCGCGCCGCCGACGAACACCACATGCGGGTCGACCTCGTCGAACTGGACCCGCGCGAAGTAGGTGGGCGCACCCGTCGTCTCGTGATGGGCGCGGGTGATGGCACGCGCGATCTCGGCGCGCCGGTCGGCGGACAGGCGGTCGATCACGGTCGTGCACACGTATGACGGCACCGACGTTCTCCGATCTCACGGCGGCGGTCCGGTGGCGGCCGGCGCCGACCGGTCCCACCGGGGATCCTAGGTGACGTGTCGCGCCTGTCACTGGGTATGGTGCGGTCTCCAACATGTGAATCCTGCGTCCGGCGCTTCATGATGACCGAGTACGGCGACCACGCCAGCAACGCGATCGACGGCGACGACCGCACCGATCCCGGCCGGTACCGGCGGGTGCTCGAAGGTCTCACCGGCATCCCGGCGACCGACGGCAACCAGATCGACATCCTGCGCAACGGCGATCAGATCTTTCCCGCCATGCTCGACGCGATCCGGGAGGCGTCCACGTCGGTCGACCTGCTCACGTACTCATGGTGGGGCGGCCAGATCACCCAGACCTTCGCCGACGCGCTGGCCGAGCGGGCACGCGCCGGGGTGCGGGTGCGGGTGATGATCGACAGCCTCGGTGGCCGCCAGCTCGACGATGGGATGGCTGACCGCATGCGCGATGCCGGCGTCCTGGTGCACTTCTTCCGCCCCTACATGACGTACAAGATCTGGAACCTGAACCTGCGTACCCACCGTCGTGCGCTGGTCTGCGACCAGGAAGTCGCATTCACTGGCGGTGTCGGCATCGCTCAGGAGTGGGTCGGCGACGCCCGCACCGCCGACGAGTGGCGCGACACCCACTACCGCGTTCGCGGTCCGGCCGTCGACGGCATCCACGCCGCGTTCCTGAGCAACTGGCTCCAGACGACGTATCCGCTGATCGACGAGCGCGACCGGTTCCCGGAGCGCGCCGCCGCCGGACAGACGCCGGTCCAGACGATCCGCGCGACGTCGGAACCGGGCTGGAACGACCTCGCTCTCACGATGCACGGCATGCTCGAACTCGCCGTCGAACGTGTCCGGATCACCAGCGCATACTTCCGGCCACCACAGCACTTCATCGACCTGCTCATCACGTTGGTCTCCCGGGGGGTGACCGTGCAGGTGCTGACACCGGGACCGCACACCGAGCCGCAGGCGGCGCGGTGGATCAGCCAGCACGCCTATGACGATCTTCTGGACGGCGGCGTCGAGCTGTACAACTACCAGCGGTCGATGCTGCACGCCAAGATCATCACGGTGGACGGCCTGGTCGCGCTGGTCGGCACCGCCAACTTCGACTCGCGGTCCATCGCACTCAACGAGCAGCTCGGCCTCGTCGTGCACGACCCGTCGTTCACCGCGACACTCGACGAGCACTTCGACGACGACCTCGTCCTCAGCGAGCGCATCGACCCGCAGCGGTGGGCGCAACGTCCCCAGTGGCAGCGCGTCAAGGAACGGGTGGCGCACCTGATCTCCTATGGCGTGCGTGGCAGCGGCGCCGCGCACTGACCCGCGATACTGGTCGGGTGGACCGCATCTTCACCATCGACGAGGCCCGCGCGGCGCTGGCCGACAACCACACGGCCATCACGCAGTTCCTCGAACGACGCGCCGACTTCGCCGAGCTGCGGTGGGCGCTGCAGCACGACCGAGAGGCGGCCAAGGGCGGCGTGGCGGAGCTCAAGGCGTTGGAGGCCCACCTCGACGCCGGGCTGTCGGGGCTACGGGATCTCGGTGTCCAGATCAAGGGCATCGCGCCGCTACTGCTGGACTTCCCCGCCGAGCTCGACGGTCGCAAGGTCCTGCTGTGCTGGTTGGAGGGCGAGTCCGAGCTCGAGTGGTACCACCGCGTCGAGCTCGGCCTGATCGGCCGCCGCCGCCTGTGAACGGCCTTCGTCGCCTCCGCGACACACGCTGACCACCTGGTGGTCGCGACGGCTACAAGTGGGAACGGACCGGCCCTGGGATCAGCCAGTGCACCGCTGCCGACGGCAGCCCGCGCCGGGCCACGCACCAACCATCACAACGTCGGGAGGTCGGCCGATGCGACTCACCGGCCTGGCGTTCAGGCCCTCCGACGAGCCGGTCAGCAACGACGCGTTGATCGACGCCGTGCTGGCGCACAGCGTGCTCGACCAGCACACGGCCGGCCGGACCGCACGCACGCTGCGGCGACTGCTCGACTACAGCGGCGCGCAGCACCGGTGGTGGACGCGCACGCCCAACGACATCGGCCAGCTGATCACGACGGCGCTCGACGCCGCCCTGGTCCGCAGTGGCAAGCGTCGCGACGACGTCGACCTGCTGATCTCGACGTCGGTCGACCGATCGGTGCTCGAGCCCGCGCACGCCTACAACCTGACGGCGCTGGCCGGCATGTTTCGGTGCCCATGCTTCGACGTGACCGACGGGTGCAACGCGTGGCTGCGTGCCGCACGGCTGGCGCAGGCGCTGCTGCGCTCGCAGGAGGCCACCTGCGTCGCGGTCGTGTCGAGCGAGTTCACGATGATGCCGACCGGCTCGTTCCTGCCCTCGGTGCTGCGACTCGACGGACCCGCGGCGCTGCGAACGAGCTTCCCACCCATGACGCTGGGCGACGGCGTCGCGGCCACCATCTTCGAGGCGGGAGGATCCGACTGGCGGTTCGCGTTCGCCAGCCGCTCCAACCTCGTGGAGCTGTGCTACGCACCGCTGCCGGAGTCGGGGCGGTACCGGTCGACGGTCGATCGAAGGTCGTGGCGGACCGACATCCCGTTCGTGGTGGACGGCGCCGGGCTGTTCGCCGAGGCCACGCACGCGATCCCGAAGCTGCTGGCCGACGCCGGGATCGATCCGGGCAGCGTTCGACGACGTGATCGTGCACGGTGCCACGAGCCGGCAGTGGCAGACGGGCGCGCGCGGCCTCGGCGGACTTGAGACGCTGCGCAACGCCTTCCCGCACTACGGCAACGTGGTCAGCGCGTCGATCCCCGCGGCGTTGGCCACCGACACGCCGCTCGATACCTCCCCACGACGAGTGCTCGCGGTCGGTGCCAGTGCGGGTATGTCATTCGCGTTCGCGCGGTTCGCCGTGCACGCCGACGCCATCGACACCATCGACACCATCTTAACAGTACGTATACTTGTACGTAGACGTGGCGAGGTGATGCCGGTGCCGAACAAGACGATCTACGTCTCCGACGATGATCTGTGGCTGTTCGAACGTGCGCAGGAGCTCAATGGCGGCAACCTGTCGTCGGCCATCGCGCGTGCGCTGCATCGCTTCGTCGCGATCAAGGAGGCGCAGATGAAGGGGTACGAGGAAGTCACCGTGCGCGTGGGACGCGGCGGTGCCCGGCGCTACAAGCGGTTCATCGGTCGCCGCGTCGCACGCTGGCGCCATCGCGGCGGCGACGGCAAGCGCTATGAGGTCTATACCGTCTACCGCACGCGCAAGGACAACTACGCCGTGCACACCAAGGTGCGCGGAGCGATGGACTGGAAGGACCCGGAGACCTGGCTGGATCCGGAGATGTGGTCGTCCGCCGAGTGGAACCCCGGCGGCCGCTGGTTCGGCGGAGGCCACGATCTGTTCGGTGGCGAGCTGTTCACGGGCGGCGACGCCACGCTCGACGTGTACGAGACCCTCGACGAGCTCGCGGACCGGGTGCCACCCGAGCTCGCGGACATCGTCCGTGAGGCCGAGCAGGAGCCAGAGGTCGAGACGCTCGACATCTGACGACGACGCGGTCGCGCGTGCATCACAGCCTCATCGCCAAGGCCGGCGCGCTAGATTGCCAGTCACCGCCGGGATAGCTCAGTAGGTCAGAGCAACGCTCTTGTAAAGCGAAGGTCGCCGGTTCGAATCCGGCTCCCGGCTC
>JAHWKT010000160.1 GCA_019347695.1 Actinomycetota bacterium
CATCGCACCGCACCTGGGGCCCGAGGCCGGCGCGGAGGTGCGCAACGTCGGCATCGACCGCAACCTGCACCAGATCGAGGCGGTCGCGCCCTTCGAGCGGCGTGCACTGCGGCGGCCGACGCCGGAGACCCTGCAGCAGATCCTCGACAGCGGCTGGGCCACCGGCGTCGTGCTGCTCGATCACGTGCCACGCGGCGAGTCGATCCTGCGGTTCGACCACGCGCATCTGCGGCGCCGCGAGGACGCCTGGACACGCCGCATCGGCCGGCTGGAGCGCAGGCTGGCCAACGCCGGCTACTGCGTCACCCCGCACTCCTGGTTCACCGTGTTCACCCGCTGCACCGACCACCACGACCTGCCGGCACGGGCGGGGCGCGCGAGCAGCCTGTCGGCCACCGCTGCAGGACCGTCGTCGGACGACGGCGATACTCGGGCACCACGCCGCGACGGCAACCGTGCCTCGAAGCGAGATGATCGCTCGCGTCGCAGGGGCACGACCCGTCAACGGCGCGACGCCGACCGCTCCGCCAGCGACGACAGCCAGGCCAGGCGGCAACGCCGGGCCTCGAACTCACGCTGAGCAGACCGAAGCCAGCGGTCGGCGTCTCTCGCGCTGCGGGGTTGCGCAAGGTGCAACCGTTGCGCAATATTCTACGAATGCCGTGCGGAGGGTAGGCAGGCCCATCGCCAACTGCTACGTTCCCGCCAATCTCACAGGCATCGGCGCCCGCCGCCTCGACCGCCGTGTGATGACGGGTGAAGGAGTACGAAGTGAGCACCACACCCGACCACGCCGATGTCGTCGTCATCGGAGCCGGGATCGTCGGCAACTGTCTCGTCGGGCACCTCGCCGAGCTCGGCTGGCGCAACATCGTGCAGATCGACAAGGGCCCACTGCCAGACCCCGGCGGCTCGACCGGTCACGCGTCCAACTTCATCTTCCCGGTGGACCACGGCAAGGAACTCGCCATGCTGACGCTGGACTCACAGCGTCAGTACGAACAGATGGGGGTGCAGACGACCTGCGGCGGCATCGAGGTCGCGCGGACGCCCGAGCGGGTGCACGAGCTGCACCGGCGGATGTCGTCGGCGAAGGCGTGGGGCGTCGAGTCCAGCCTGCTGACGCCCGACGAGGTCAAACGGCTGGTGCCCTTCATCAACCACGCGATCGTGCTCGCGGGCTTCTACACCCCGTCGGTGTCGGTCGTCGACTCGCTGCGGGCGGGCACGATCATGCGCGAACGTGCCAGCGAGCTCGGCGCGCTCACCACGCTGGCGTCCACCGAGGTCCTCAACATCGAGACCTCCGAGGGACGGGTGACCGGCGTGCGCACCGACCGCGGCGACATCACCGTGTCTACCGTCGTGGTCGCGTGCGGCGTGTGGAGTCCCCGCATCGCCGCGATGGCTGGCGCGACGATCCCGCTGACTCCGGCGGTCCACCAGATGATCGACGTCGGACCCATCCCCGAGCTGCTCGAGACCCGCGCCGAGATCGCCTACCCGATCGTGCGGGACATGGACACGTTCATGTACGAGCGCCAGAACGGCGGGGACATGGAGGTCGGGTCCTACGCCCACCGTGCGATCCTGCACCGGCCCGACGACATCCCCTCCATCGAAGAGGCGCAGCTGTCGCCGACGCAGCTGCCCTTCACGGCAGACGACTTCGACCCGCAGATGGAGGACGCCCTCGAGCTGTTCCCCGACATCCTCACGGTCGAGGGTGCCGGTGTCCGCCACGGCATCAACGGCCTGCTGTCGCTGACGCCCGACGGCAACCCGGTGCTCGGCGAGACCGTCGAGGTCAAGGGCCTGTGGTCCGCGGCCGCCGTGTGGATCAAGGAGGGTCCGGGCGTCGGCAGGGCCGTCGCCCAGTGGATGACCCACGGCGAACCCGAGATCGACCTGCACGGTGCCGACGTCGCCCGCTTCTATCCGCACCAGCGCACCGTCGCCCACATCGAGGCGCGCACGTCGGAGGCGTTCAACAAGACCTACGGCATCATCCACCCCCGCGAGCAGTGGGCGTCGAGCCGGCCGGCGCGGGTCAGCCCGTTCTACGCGCGCCAACGGGCGCTCGGCGCGGTCTTCCACGAGGCGGTCGGGTGGGAGCGGCCGCAGTGGTACGAGTCCAACGCGCCGCTGCTCGACGAGTTCGAGGTCGAGACCCGCGAGCACGAGTGGGATGCGCGCTGGTGGTCGCCGATCATCAACGCCGAGCACCTCGCGATGCGCGACCGCGTCGCCATGATCGACCTCACGGCGTTCGCCCTGTTCGACGTCGTCGGACCCGGCGCGCTCGACTACATGCAGCGCATGACCGTCGCGCAGATGAACCGGCCGCCGGGTCGGATCATGTACACCCCGGTGCTGACCGCCGGCGGTGGGTTCCGCTCCGACCTCACCGTCGTGCGCCTCGGCGACGACCACTTCCGGATCATCACCGGTGGGTCCGACGGCCCGCGCGATCACAAGTGGTTCACCGACCACCTGCCCGAGGACGGCTCGGCGCAGCTGGTCGACGTGACGTCGGCCTACTGCACCCTCGGGGTGTGGGGGCCGCGTGCGCGCGACCTGCTGTCCGGGCTGACCGAGGACGACGTCTCCAACGAGGGCATGCCATTCGGCACCGCCAAGCAGATCACGCTGGGCCCCATCCCCCTGCTCGCCGTGCGCATCTCCTACGTCGGCGAGCTCGGCTGGGAGCTGCACGCCCCGATGGACCGCGGGCTCGCACTGTGGGACATGGTGCACGAGGCCGGACAGTCGCTGGGCATCGTGCCCGCCGGCATCGGCGTCTACGGCACCACCGGGCGGCTCGAGAAGGGCTACCGCCTGATGGGCGCCGAGCTCGAGTCGGAGTACAACCCGGTGGAGGCCGGGCTCGCATTGCCGAAGGTCAAGAGCGCCGACTTCATCGGGCGCGAGGCGTACCTCAAGGCGCGCGACGAGGAGCCGGCGGCGGTCATGTGCACCCTGACGGTCGACGACCACGGCTCCAGCGAGGGGATCTCGCGCTACATGAGCGGCGGCGAGCCGATCGTCACAACCGACGGCGAACGCATCGTCGACGCCAAGGGGCGGCCGTCGTATGTCACCAGCGCCGGCTCCGGCCCGTCGGTCGGCAGATACCTGCTGCTCGGCTACCTGCCGCCGGAGCACGCGCAGGAGGGCACACAGCTCGCGGTCGAGTACATGAACGAGCGCTACCCGGTGACCGTGGCCGTCGCCGGACGCACGCCGTTGTTCGACCCGGACGACGAGCGCATGAAGGCGTGATGGTCGGCGCGTTCCGACGCCCGCGATACGAAAGGTTGAGGGCGTGACAGGGAGAGGGCGAGCGCAGCGAGCCGGAGGGTGGGGAACGTGAACGTCCTGGTCTGCATCAAGCGCGTGCCGGCACCCGGCGCGCGGATCAACCTGACCGACGACGAACAGCACATCGACACGCGGCATCTGGGGTTCACCATGAGCCCGCACGACGAGTGCGCGGTCGAGGAGGCGGTCCGCATGGTCACCGAGCACGGCGGCAGCTCCACGGTGCTCAGCCTCGGCCCGCCCGAGGCCGACGAGCAGGTCCGCCAGGCCATCTCGATGGGCGTCGACCACGGCGTGCTGCTGGAGATCGACGACATCGACTGGGAACCGCAGGCGACCGCGTCGGCGATCACCGAGGCGATCACCACGCTGACGTCGGAGGGCACGACGTTTGATCTCGTCCTGTTCGGCAACGAGTCGCCCGACGCCGGCAACTACCAGGTCGGCATCCGCGTCGCGTACGCGCTCGGCCTGCCGATCGTTTCCGGCATCAAGGGCATCGAGTTCGTCGACGGCGGCGGTGTGCGGGTGCGCCGGCAGGTCGACGACGGGTTCGAGCTGTACGAGCTGACGCTTCCCGCGGCGGTGGCGGTCAAGGAGGGGTTGAACCTGCCCCGCTATCCCGCGATCAAGGGCCGTATGCGCGCCAAGAAGGCCAGCGTGCGGACGTTCACGCCGGACGCCGGACCCGGCGGGCTGCGCAAGCTGCGGTTGCGCCAGCCTCGCGAGCAGAAGACCGAGACCACCGTGCTCGGTCACGGGCCCGAGGCGGCGACCGCGGTCGCCGACCTGCTCGAGGAACTGGGGGTGATGTGAGCATGGGTGAGGGCGAGCGCCAGCGAGCCGGCGGGCGGGGATCCATGCTGCTGTGTTGCGTCGTCGAGCACGATCGCGGAAGCGTCGGCGAGGTCGGCCTGGAGCTGCTGTCGACCGGGCACCGCGTCGCGTCCGAGCTGGGGGTCACGCACGAGGCGATCGTCATCGGCCCGGGCGCCGGTGACGCGGTCGAGCGGTTCGGGGCGTACGGCGTCGACCGGGCACACATCGTCGAGCACGCCCAGCTGGACAGCTACGCCCCCGACGCCTACGCCGACAGCGTCGCCCAGCTGATCGCCGCGCACGGGCCGGTGGCCGTGCTCGCGTCGGGCACCGAGAAGGGCAACGAGGTGCTCGCGCACGTCGCCGCGCGCACCGGCCTGCCGATGGCCGCCAACTGCACCGAGGTCACGCCCGGCGACGCGGGCGGCGACGACGCCTGGACACTGACGCGCATGCGCTGGGGCGGCAGTCTGCTGGAGGACGCGCGGCTGGAGGCGTCGACCAAGCTGCTGACCCTGGCACCGCATGCCTTCGAGCCGGCACAGGCCGCCGAGGCAGGTGACGTGGAGGTGGCTGCGTTCGAGCCGCAGCTGGACGAGGCGACGTCCTACACCCGGGTCGTCGCCCACGAGCCGAGCGGCGGCGGGGTGTCGCTGGCGTCGGCGCCGGTGGTGGTGTCGGGCGGCCGGGGCGTCGGTAGCGCCGACGGGTTCGACATGCTCGAGCAGCTCGCCGGGCTGCTGGGTGGTGCGGTCGGCTGCTCGCGTGTGGCGACCAACAACGGCTGGCGCTCCCACAGCGACCAGGTGGGTCAGACGGGCACCAAGATCGCGCCGCAGCTGTACATCGCGTGCGGCATCAGCGGCGCGACACAGCACTGGGTCGGCTGCAAGGACGCCAAGAACATCCTGGCGATCAACACCGACCCCGAGGCACCGCTGGTCACCCGCGGTAACTACGCCGTGGTCGGCAACCTGCACGAGATCCTGCCCGCGATCGTCGACGAGGTCCGCCGCCGCAAGACGACCGCCTGACCACCGTATGGGGAAACCGCACTCCACCGGCCGCCGAAGGCTTGCCCATACCACGCCACCGCGCTCCGCTGGGGAAGGTACCGAACGCATGCTGCCGAGTACTTCCACACAGCGGCGTGAGTGCGACCGATGACCGCCGACGTCCAGATCGACGAGCCCGTCATCGCGCTGCCCGATCCCCTGCTGGCAGGCGACGTGCTCGAACCGCACGGCGACTACGACGGCGTGCTGTTCGACGCGGCCGACCTCAGCGGACAGCGTGCCGGCAACGCCCGCGTGACCGGCTCGCGGTTCCACCGCTGCGCCATGGACGGTGTCACCTTGACGGGAGCGCTGCTCGCCGAGTGTGAGCTCGACGGCATCACCGCGGCCGACCTCGATCTCTCCGGCGCCAGGCTGCGCGACGTCGAGATCGCGTCGGCCAGGATCGGCGGGCTGCAGGCACACGACACCGACGTCATCCGTGTGCGTTTCCGAGGCTGCCGGCTGGGATACGTGAACCTGCGCGCCGCGACGCTCGGCGATGTCGTCTTCGAGCGTTGCGTGATCGCGGATTTCGATGTCCGCGACGCCAGCGCCCAGCGGGTGCGGTTCACCGGGTGCACCATCGAGCGGCTGTCGTGTCCCCACGCGACGCTGCGGGACGTCGACCTGACCGGCGCGGACATCGGCGCGGTCAGCGACCCCGACGGCCTTCGCGGCGTGACCATCAGCGCCGCGCAGCTGATGGTGTTCGCCAGTGGCTTCGCCGACCACCTCGGCATCGACGTGGTCGACGTCATCTGACGGTTGCGTCTCGGGCGCATCAGGGATGGGGCGGGCGTCGACCCCGCACGGGTACAGTCGCGCCATGAAAGAGACCGACCCCGCCGAGCTGCCCGACCGCAAGGTCTACGAGCTGCTGACGATGCTGGTCGTGCCACGCCCCATCGCGTGGGTGTCGACCATCGCGCCCGACGGCACGTCCAACGTGGCACCGCACTCGTACTTCAACATCGTGTCGAACGCGCCGCCGGTGGTGCACATCACGTCGGCCGGTGAGAAGGACACGTTGCGCAACATCAGGTCGACCGGCGAGTTCGTGATCAACATCGTCTCCCGCGATCTGCTCGACCAGATGAACCTGACGGCCGCCAACTTCCCCGCCCAGGAGGACGAGTTCGGGTGGGCCGACCTCGCCCGCACGCCGTCGAGCGTCGTCGCACCGCCGCGGGTCGCGCGGGCCAGAGCCGCGTTGGAGTGCACGCTGCGCCAGGTGCTCGAGATCGGCAACGGGCGCATGATGTTCGGCGACGTCGTACGGATCCACACCGCGCCGGACCTGTGGAACGGCGATGAGATTCCACCGGAGCGCCTCGACGCGGTCGGGCGCCTCGGCGGGTCGGCGTATCAGATGCTCGACGGCGTGCGCCGCCTCGACCGTCCCAGGTGGGAGGACGTCCGCAGTCTCTGAACGACCGCCGTTGCGTCGCCGCGCCGGCCCCTTGGTCCGCGAAATGCCTGGCTGCGCCGCGGTGTTGACCTTCCTGACGCCCGCAATGGAAAGAAGCACATGGCGACCGTAGAGCTCACGCAGGACAACTTCGCGCAGACCCTGGACGACAACGATCTCGTCCTCGTCGACTTCTGGGCGTCGTGGTGTGGTCCGTGCCGCACCTTCGGTCCGATCTACGAGGGTGTGTCCGAACGCCACCCCGACGTCGTGTTCGGCAAGGTCGACACCGAAGCACAACAGGAGTTGGCCGGCATGTTCAACATCATGTCGATCCCCACGCTCATGGTCGTGCGTGACCGTGTCGTGCTGTTCTCCCAGCCGGGTGTGCTGCCCGAGGCTGCGCTGGACGATCTGATCAGCCAGGCACGGGAGCTGGACATGGACGCCGTCCGCGAGCAGATCGCGGAGCAGGAGACGCAACCCACGCAGTGACCCAGCGGGTGCTGCGCCCCGCGGGCCAGGGGCGCGGGCCGGCGGTGATGGGCGGGTCAGCCGCGGAGCCAGCGGCCCACGGTGAACCCGGCGCGGTACCAGCCACCGCGTGTCTGGTTGCGCTGCTCACCGACCCAGCGTCCCGCGGCCCACAGCAGCCGTGACCACAGCTCCTCGGCCTCGTCGATCGAACCCTGCATCCGGTGCAGCCTGCGCAGTTGGTCGTAGCGCTGCCGGACGTCCGGCTGTCCGACGAGGCCGAAGGCGGTGTTGATCGTCTGCATGCGCCTCGTCGCCGCCTGGCGCTCAGTCTCCGGGACCACGTCGGGATGATGCGTCGCCGCCAACCGCCGGTACGCCGCCTTGATCGCCGTGTGGTCGGCTCCGGGGTCGACGCCGAGCACGACGTAGGCGTCGATGAACTGGTCCATGGCGGTGGCGATCCCTGACTGACGGCACTCGCCGGCAACCCTACGCGGGCTCGAACTTCGTGGTGGTCGACGCAGGACGTCCTATGGTCGACGT
>JAHWKT010000161.1 GCA_019347695.1 Actinomycetota bacterium
GCCAGCATCCTGTTCGTCATCGTCGGGTTCGGGTTCAAGATCTCCGCGGTGCCGTTCCACTTCTGGGCGCCCGACACCTACGAGGGCGCCCCGGTGCCGGTCACCGCGTTCCTTTCGGTCGCCAGCAAGGCGGCCGGGTTCGCCGGGTTGCTGCAGGTGTGCTTCGTGGCGTTCGAGCCGGTCGCCGACGTCTGGGCGGTGCCGCTGGGCATCGTGGCCGTGATCACGATGACGGTCGGCAACCTGACCGCGATGTCGCAGACCAACATCGTGCGCCTGCTCGCTTACTCGTCGATCGGCCACGCCGGCTACATGCTCGCGCCGTTCGGCGTGGTCGCGGCGACCCAGGTCGATGTCAACCGGACGGCGTTCGCCGCCGTGCTGCTGTACCTCATCGCGTACGGGATCATGAACCTCGGCGCGTTCGCCGCGGTGATCGCCGTGACCCGCGGCGACCCGACCCGTCAGCTCGACGACTACGCCGGGCTCGGTCAGCGCGCCACCGGTACCGCGATGGCGCTGACCACCGCGCTGCTGTCGCTCGGAGGCATCCCACTGCTGGTGGGGTTCTGGGCGAAGTTCTTCGTGTTCCGCGCGGCGGTCGTGGCCGACACCGGCTTCGGGGTGTTCCTGGCGTCGGCGGTCGTGGTCAACTCGGTGATCGCGATGTTCTACTACCTCAAGATCCTGCGGACCATGTGGATGGACGAGCCGACCTCCGACGCCGAGCTGCGGCCCGGGTTCGCCCTGCACTTCGCGACCGTCGGCCTGACCGTGCTGACGGTCGGCGCGTTCTTCGCGTTCGACCTGTTCGCCCGCGCCGCCGAGCTGTCGACGCTGATCATCGCCACGGCCGCCGGCTGACCCCCGCCGCCGTGTCGCTGGCGCGGGCGGGCACCGGGGGTGTGGCGGTTCAGGCCCGCTGGTGGGTGCGATCCGACACGGCCCGGCGGCGCGGGACAGCGACCATCCGGCTCAGAACTGTGCCTGACGGGGAGTGGAGACGCGGCGCCGTCAGCGGGGCGCCGACCGGACTGCGAGGTCGCGCGCCACGCTGAAGCCCAGGTCCAGTGTGGTGGTTTCGCGGGAACCCGCCCGCCACGCGTCGATCCCGCTGTCGGAGGCGAAGATCAACCAGCGGCTGTCGGGCGACCACGCCAGTGGTGACTCGAAGGGGTTCGCCCGGGGACCGGCGGCGCGGTGGATCTCGACCCCGGTCGCGACGTCGATCAGCGCGATGGTGATCGCCGGCTGCTCGCCGGTCGCCGACGAGTCGAACAGCGGCAGCGCGAGCCATCGACCATCGGGCGAGAACTCCGCGACCGGGCGCCCCGAGACGCCGGTCAGGGGACGCCGGCCGGGTTCGAGCGCCATGCGTACCCCGTCGGGGGCATCGACGGTGCCGAGCACGATGTCGCACGAGAGGTCGCCATCGCACTGCAGCCAGGCGAGCTGCGTGCCGTTGCTCGCCACCGCCTCGCCGCGGGCGGTCAGCGCTCGGGATCCGTCGGCGGTGATGCGCGAGATCGCACCTGAGGCGTCGACCAGCAGGTGGCCGCTCGGGCCGACGAACGGCATCGCAACGGCCGGGATGGAAACCTGCTGGAGCACGTCACCGTCGAGGCCCACGCGGGACGCGGTACCGCCCGCACGCCTGCCACGGTCGTCGAACACCCAGACCGCCTCGCAGTCGACCGTCGCGATCAGCCGGTGGCCGCTGGGATGCCACCCTGGGGCAACCGGAGCCGCTCCACTCGGCCGGTCGGCACATCGGCGATCCACACGCCGAGATGATCGGTGGCCACGATGGTGAGCCCCGCCGCGTCGGGGAGGAGGGCGGTGCCGGTGCGCCGCCTCGTCCAGACCTCGACCGGCGGTAGTGATCTGGTCTCGAAGTTGGCCGGATCCACCGCGGGCACGGTTGCCGCGCGCGCCTGCTCGCTCGGGACGTGGGTGCCGACCGGAATCGTCTCCGCGGAGCGGGGGGCCAACCCGTCGAGCGCGGTGAATACGACCGCCAGCGCGACGATGACCGCGACGACGGCGACCACGGCCGACGTCCACCGGTGGCTGGAGGACCTCCGCGGCAGCTGTTCCCATGTCACGCTGCTGGCACCCTTCGGGCCGTCTGGAGACCCACGATAGGCGTGTGCGGGCGGCGCACGTGCGGTGCCGCGTTGGCGATCTGCGACCGCGTTTACCGGGTCTTGACCACACTGTGGGGATATGCGCACCGCAATCGCGCCGATCTTGGCTACCGTTGTGGTGGAGGGTCAGCCGGATCCGGTCCGCGTCGGATCCGCAGGGAAGCTGACGACTGCGATGTTCAAGTCTTTGAAGACCGGTGTGCTGCTGGCCGCGCTGTCGGGCCTGCTGCTGTTCATTGGGCAGACGATCGGCCAGGAGACCGGGTTGGTCATCGCGCTCGGCATCGCGCTGGTGATGAACGTCGGGAGCTACTGGTACTCCGACAAGCTGGCGATCAAGATGGCGCGCGCACAGCCGGCCAGCCAGCAGCAGTTCCCCTGGTACCACGAGCTCGTGCAGCAGCTCGCGACCAAGGCGGGCCAGCCGATGCCGCGCCTGTTCATCTCGCCGTCACCGCAGCCGAACGCGTTCGCGACCGGGCGCAACCCCGAGCACGCCGCCGTGTGCGTCAACAAGGGGCTCATCGACATCCTCGACCGCGACGAGATGGAGGGCGTGCTCGCCCACGAGCTGTCCCACGTCTACAACCGCGACATCCTGATCGGCAGCGTGGCGGCCACGATCGCGACGGCGATCACCTTCGTCGCGCGGTTCGGCTTCTTCTTCGGTGGTGGCGACCGCCGGGACAACCCGATCGCCAGCATCGCGATGATCTTCCTGGCGCCAGTCGCCGCGTTCATCCTGCAGATGGCCGTGACCCGCAGCCGGGAGACGCAGGCCGACACCAGCGGTGCGGAGCTCTGTGGCAAACCGTTGGCGCTGGCGAGCGCGCTGCGCAAGCTGGAGGCCGGTGGGCGGCAGCTGGCCCGGCAGGGCGTGGGCGGCACGCCGGCCGAGCAGCCGACGTCGGCGTTCAGCTCGTTGTACATCTCGGCGCCGTTCGGCGGCCTGGGCCGCAGCGGTCTGGGCAGCCTGTTCCGCTCGCACCCCAAGACCGAGGACCGCGTGCGCAACCTCGAGGCGATCGCCCGCCGGATGGACCAGATCGCCTGACGCGCGGCTGCGGCCGACGCTGGCCTCCAACGAGCCGCGGTTCCTGGACGATCGGGATGCATAGTGCATGCCGATCGTCCACCGTGGCGATGACGCGCCGAGGATTGCGACGGCCCCGGTGGCTCACACCGGCCAGAGCAGCGCGCCGAGGACGGCGCCCGCGACGGCCCACGGCCACGCGGCGATGCCCTTGCCCTGCCAGCCCATGATCACCCCGCTGATGGTGATCACCACGCCGATCGCGAGCAGATACAGCGGTGATCGTGCACCGAGGACCGGCTCGAGCATGTCGTCCGGGTGGAACCAGTGCCCCATCAACACGCCGAGGCCGAACGGCACGACCGCGGTGAAGCGGCTCACCCAGCGGACGATCTGACTCGGGGCGTTGTTCTTCGTGCGGTCGTTCGCGAGCACGATGTCGGCAACGACCAGGACGGCGATCACGAGCACGCCGGAGACGGTGGCGACGCCCTGCCCAAGCGTCATGCCGACCATCCGCGCATCGCCGCGGGAGGCATGGCCGGAGTATCAACTGGCCAGACGAAGGCGCCGATCGGTGCCGCCACGACGAGGGGCAGCCATGGCGGGATGTCCATCACGGCGCCGATGGTCAGGACGATGCCGCTCAGCGCCAGGAGCACGAGGGCGTTGCCGGGTGGGTCGATGACGGGTTCCAGCTCGTCGCCGGGATGGAACCAGTGACCCATCACCAGGCCGCTCAGCCAGGACACCACTGGCGTGGCCTTCGCGGCGCTGCGCATCAGCTCACTCCAGGTGTTGCCGGGCTCGGGATCGGCGGCCAGCGCGATGTCGATGATGACGAGCACGGCGACCAGCACCGTCAGCGCGATGAGCACCGACCTGCGGGTGGCTGTCCGGGTGAGCTCGTTGTCAGGCAGCCGCACCTCGCACTCCTCGCTACGGGACCTGCGGCGGGTCGAGATCGTACGGGACCAACAACGGAGATGTTGAACGGCGTTGACACGAGCGGTTCTTGGGCGGATAGGCCACGTGGAAGGGCGCCCACTCCGGCAGGTGGGGAGAGTTCGAGTGGTTCACAACGCCCCAGACCGAGACCGATGACTTCTACCACGGCTGGAAGGACATCCGCGACGTCGCGAGAGTCAGGGCGCCTGAGCTCGGCGAGGAGCGCTGTCGCTTTGGCAGGAAGACAGGCAAGAAGTGCGGCGATCATGTCTACAAGCTCGGTGTGAAGAAGACGACGTCGAAGGGTTGGAAACTTGAGCGCCTGGCGGCGATGCACAATGACAACGCGGAGAAGGGCGATAGCGGTGGGCCATGGTTCTGGGGAAACAGCGCGATCGGCATACACCAAGGGGCGAAGACGATCTGGTCCAAGTCGCGAGATGTATTCTCGCAGGCGAGATATCTCGACGACGCCCTCGGCGTGACCGTCCGGAAGTGAGTCATTGCCGCAGAAGGGGTCGTCGCACGAGGTGGACGTCGACGATCTGGGCCCTGGCCGTCGTCCTCGTCGGTTGCACCGGCGCTTCCCCGACATCCACGGTCGAGGACGGTCCGGTGAGAATCTGGACTGTCGGCGGTTCTGACGGTGGCGAGGACGCACAGGTCGGTGGACTCATTCGCTATCTGCCCGAGCACCGCTGCTTCGTCGCAACCGGCGATGAGTTGGAAGCCGGCGTGTCCGAGAGCGATCTCTATACGCCGGTGCTATGGCCTCAAGGAACCAGAATCGTGTCGACGGATCCACCACAACTCGAGGTGCCTGGTGTCGGGATCGCGCAGGACGGCGACGTGGTGTTCGGTGGCGGCGCGCACGGAACGCCACCGGAGGAAATCGACGTCCCGGACGGATGCTTCGGCGCAGAGATGGGTGGATCTGTGCACTACATGCAGCGTGCCGGTGAGTAGCGACCGCGCTGCAATGCGGACTCGCGACGCTCCACTATTTGTAGTTCGTCAACTGCGATCGAGTTTGCGGACGTCGCTCGCGCCGCCCTGCGCATCGAGGTGCCCCCCTCGACCTCGGGCTCCTCCCATTGACCGTGCGTTTCAGGAGGAATCGAGTCGAGGTCATCGTCCTCGTCGTCCTCCCACTCCCCATCAATCACGTCGCCCGCGATGTCATCGCCAGGATGAGCACCACTGGGCAAGCATCCGTTGGAGGTCGACCTTGACGTCACCCTCCACGTGCGCGGTCGGCTCGCCGAGCACGCGGTCGAGCCAGGGACCAGGTACGGCAGAGGAGGGCGCCGTGGCAACGGCACGCTCCTCTGCTGGTCGGCTCCTGGTCAGTTGTTGTTCGTGATCTCCAGCGTCTGACCGGCGAAGGTGGGGCTTCTTGATTCACATGTCGCCGTGAAATCGTCCCCGCCAGCGTCGATCGCACCGAGAACGGCGGCAGTGACATCCACGCCGCAGACATTCGCGGCGATCCCCACCGCAGCGTTGATTGGAACCGTGACGTTGAGATTCGTATCGTCGACCTGGACGACGACCAAGCCGTCGGCATCTTGCTGCGCGTTCGCCATGGTCGCTGGAACGACCAGCGCTCCGATCATGAGGACGAGGATGAGGAGCAGTCTGAAACGTCGCATTGGTCGTACCTTTCCGGCCCCCTCGGACCATTTGATGGACGACACTCATACCGTATGTCCCGGCACTCAAACCAAGGTTCATCCGGCTTTCCCGTACGACCGGACGGGCGGCGGCGGACGTCGCGTGGCCTTCGCCGCGCCTGCGGGACGAGTCCGTCACGCGAGATGCGTCGCGCACGGCGGCGGCCCCGTGCCCGGGACGCTCATCGCCCGGGGTGAACCGCACACTGGTTCGTCGGTCGACCTATTTGTAGTTGGTGAAGCGCAGGGGCAGGTCCTGGTCGTTGGCGCGCAGCAGGGCCTGGACCTCCTGGAGGGCGTCGCGTGACTTCGATGAGACCCGGAGCTGGTCGCCCTGGATGGCGGGCGTGACCTTGAGCTTCGAAGCCTTGATCTGCTTGACCATGGCCTTCGCCTTGTCGGTCGGGATGCCGTTGACCAGCGCGATGTCGAGGCGGTAGTTGCCGCGCGAGCCGGGCTTGGGCTCGTCGTACTCGAGCGCCTTCAGGCTGACCTTGCGCTTGACCAGCTTGGTCTTGAGCACGTCGAGAGCGGCCATCACCCGCTCCTCGGAGTTGGCGCCGACGGCGATGCCCTCCCCTGACCACTCCACGTTGGCGCCGGTGTTCTTGAAGTCGTAGCGCTGCGCGATCTCCTTGGCGGCCTGGTTGATCGCGTTGTCAACCTCCTGCCGGTCGACCTCTGCCACCACGTCGAAGCTGTTCTCCGCCATCGGCCTCTCCTCGATCTCACACGTGCTCGGTCTGTGCTGGAACGACCTCGACCAGGTGTCGGTCGTCGGGATGCAGCGCCTCGGCGACGCCACCGTCGACGGTTGCGAGTCGGCCGTCGTGGCGAGCGGCGACGGCCGCGAGCAGGACGTCGGTCACCTGGCGATGTCCGACGACCCGGGCCCGTGCAACCACCGGATCGTCCGTCAGATCGCCATGCTGCCATCCGCGGTGTCCCTGGGTTCGGCGGACCTGGCCGATCAGGTCGACCACCGACGACCAGGTGACCCTTCGCCTGCGACGAGTGGGTTCATCGACAGCCGGGCCAGTCCCGCCTCGGTCAGCGGTGTCGTCGCCCAGCCATGCGTTCTGATGGTAGCGAACCACCGCTGGGCGTCCGCAAAGCGCACATGGTGCGGCCACGTCAGCGCGACGAGCAGATTCACGTCGAGGAGCCGCACCGCAGGTGTGGCCTCGTCCATCAGTCGTCGTCCATGGCGGCGTGGACGCCCTCGACGGTCAACGGTCTGGCGTCGCGCGGGGACTCGAACGCGGGGAAGCCTCCGGGACCCTCGATCAGCTCGTGATCAGGCGCGAGGCCCCGCCGCGCGAGCTCCGAAAGCACGACACCCATCGAACGGCCCTGCGATCGTGCGAGGGAGCGCACCGCGTCCAGCACATCGTCGTCGAGGTCAACGGTTGTCCGCATGGCGTGATGATACCGCATCATGATGATGTGATGAGCGGCACATTGCGAACGCCGTGGTGGGAGAAGGATTCGAACCTTCGAAGGCTGAGCCGCCTGGTTTACAGCCAGGTCCCTTTGACCAACTCGGGTATCCCACCCAGG
>JAHWKT010000162.1 GCA_019347695.1 Actinomycetota bacterium
CATCGCCCCCGACGACCGCTGACGGCCGCTCCTGGCCCGCGGACAGCGGTCGCCGCCTCGGGTGCCAGCCATCCACGCTGCGGCGGACGTCTACCGTGCCATGTGAACGGTAGACGTCCAGGACAGGGCGCCGGGAGGCGATAGTCGCCCGTCCGCGCCTGCTGCACAGCTGACGGGTCGCGGCGTCGGCGTGCCGAAGGTCCACCCCCCGTGAGGGGTGCACCGGTCGACGCGCGTCACGGAGGCGTGTGGTGCGTTCGACGCACCACACCGCCTGTCAGCGATGTGATTGCTACGCTGGGAGTTGTCGTGCGGACAGCGGTCGCCGCCGCGGTGCCCATGCTCCGACACGACCGGCCCGGTCGGGTTCGGCGCTGCAATCGTTGCGCAGTCTGCATCACGCGCACGCGTTCCCACGGGCCACACTGACGATTGGTGCCCCATGCGTCGCAGGCCGCTCCAGGCGGCCGTGGCGTCACGGTGCGGCACCGGCGAGGACATGTGAACTGGTGACTACCGACGTACGTTCGTTCGAGGACCTCGGTGTCGACACCGCCGTGATCAAGGCGCTTGCCGACGCAGGCATCACCGAACCGTTCCCCATCCAGCAGCTGTCGCTACCGATGGCGCTGACCGGCGCAGATCTGATCGGCCAGGCACGCACCGGCACCGGCAAGACGCTCGCCTTCGGCATCCCCCTCGTGCAACGGGTCGATCCCGACGCCGGCCACATCCAGGCCCTGGTGATCGTCCCGACGCGTGAGCTCTGCCTGCAGGTGCACGACGACCTCGTCATCGCGGGTGCGACGCGGGGCATCAAGGTCGTCGCGGCGTACGGCGGCCGCGCCATCGACCCGCAGTCGGAGGCGATCGCCGACGGCGCGGCCATCGTGGTCGGCACGCCAGGACGGCTGCTGGATCTGTGCCGGCGCCGACTGCTCGACCTTTCGCGCGTCGCCGCGCTCGTCCTCGACGAAGCCGACGAGATGCTCGACATGGGGTTCCTGCCCGACGTCGAGCAGTTGATCGAGCGCTGTCCGACCGAGCGCCAGACCCTGCTGTTCAGCGCCACCATGCCGTCCGCGGTCATCCGGCTGGCGCGCAGGTACATGGACAAGCCGACGTTCATGCGCTCTGACGTCGAGGAGCAGCACGTCGCCCCCAAGACACGACAGCACTTCTTCGCCTGCCACCGGATGGACAAGCCCGCGGTCGTCGCGCGCATCCTCGGCGCGCCGGGCCGAGGCCGGACGCTGATCTTCACGAGGACCAAGCGGATGGCCGATGTGCTGGCCACAGAGCTGCGCGACCGCGGGATCGACGCGGGCGTGATCCACTCGGATCTCCGGCAGGAGGCGCGGGAGCGGTCGCTGGCACGGTTCCGGAAGGGCACTCACGACGTGCTGTGCGCCACCGAGGTCGCGGCGCGCGGGCTCGACATCGACGACGTCACCCACGTGATCAACTACGACTGTCCCGACGACGAGCGGATGTACCTGCACCGCATCGGTCGGACCGGTCGGGCGGGCGCCGATGGTGTCGCGATCACGCTGGCGGTGTGGAACGAGCAGGCCCGCCTTGACATGATCAAGCGTGCGCTCGACATCGACCAGCCCACCCACGAGGTGTTCTCGACCTCGCCGATGCTCGACGATCTCTTCGGTACAGCCGACGGTTCGCCTGCCGCCGCCGGTGCGGCCGACGATCAGGCGGCGGTCACGACACCGCCGGCGCCTGCCCCCGGTGCACGTGACGACCGGCGCCCACGAGCCGGACGCCGTCGGCGGCGGCGCCGCGGGTCCCGCGGCAACGGGTCGGCCGCCGCCGGTCAGCGCGGGCCCGCCGCTGCCACCGGACCCG
Organism: Actinomycetota bacterium; assembly: GCA_019347695.1. Taxonomy (GTDB): domain Bacteria; phylum Actinomycetota; class Nitriliruptoria; order Euzebyales; family JAHELV01; genus JAHELV01. The sequence goes on from JAHWKT010000162.1 coordinate 1,861, forward strand.
CGGCCGCTGCTGAGACAACCGACACCGCCACCGCCGCTGAGACGGCCGCCCAGCACACCGGCACCCCGTCCACGCCGCCGTCGGCCTCGGCGCCCGCCACGAGCGCCAAGGCCACGACCGACACGCGCACGAGTGACGAGCACCCGACCGGCGGGGGCACGCAACCGGACGCCGCGATCCCAGATGCGCCATCTTCCGCCGCAGCGACCGCGTCACCGGACGCGGGTCGGTCACGGCGCTCGGGCCGCGGGCGCCGCCGGCGGCGGGGCCGCACAGGTGGACGGGCTGTGCGTGATGACGCGGGCCGGCAGCACCGTGACGCCGATGATAGTGGCGAGCAGCGAACGGACGATGACAGTCGACCAGGGCCCCGCCACGGCAGCGCGCGCGGCGACGGCAAGCCGACGCTGCACCGACCGCTGCACATCACCCACCTGCCGTGAATGCGCGCCGCGGCGGCCTCACCGGGGGTCGGCCGCATCCTCCAAGGTCTCGGCCGGATAACGGACCCGCAGCCACGCCACCTGCCCGCATGCCGGACAGCGTGCGAGCAGCGGGTGCGTGCGCCACGGGACGACCAGCGCGAACGGTACGCAGGCGAGCAGCAGGCGGGTCGGTGACACCGATCGCTGGCGCGCGCAACGGTCGCAGCGCACCGTGCACTCCAGCCAGCGGTCGACGGCGCTCGGACCATCGCCGCCGACGCTGAACACGGCACGGCGGCCGTCGATCCGGCGCCACACCTGCGCGGGACCGGTTTCGGTCGGCGGCGGCGCGATGCGGTCGAACTCCGTCATGTCCGTCTCCCTTCGGCGCGTGTCCGCACCTGCGCATCGACCGGTACGCAGGCGAGCTCCGCCGCGATCACCCGGTACGCTGCCGCTCCGGGCACGCGATCCGCGTAGCGCAGGATCGAACGACCCGCGTGCGGTGCCTCCGCGAACCTGACGCTGGACCGGACCGGCACCCCGATCAGCGGCATGCTGTACCGCTGCGCGACGTCGTCGATCACCGCGGCCGCGTGCCGTGTCCGGCTGTCGTACATGGTGGCCACGAACCCGGCGATGCGCAGGTCTGGATTGGTGAGCTGGCGCACGTCCGCCACGGTCTCGAGCAGCTGCGCGACGCCACGGTGCGCCAGCGTCTCGCACTGCACCGGAACCAGCAGGCGATCGGCGGCGGTCAGACCGTTGAGGGTCAGCACCCCCAGCGAGGGGGGGCAGTCGATGAGCACCACGTCGTACGTCGCGCGGAGCGGCTCGAGCGCACCGCGCAGCCGGAACTCGCGACCGGCGCGTGCCGCGAGTGTGACCTCGGCACCCGCCAGGTCGGCGTTGGCGACCGCCACGTCGGTCTCCGCGTGCTGGTGCACCGCGCGTTCGAGCGGCTCGGAGCGGACCAGGACGTCGTGCATGCTCGCTTGCATCTGCCCAGCGTCGTAGCCCAAGCTGAACGTCAGCGCCGACTGTGGATCCATGTCGATGGCCAGCACGGCGAACCCGAGCTCGGTGAGCGCCGCTGCCAGCGACACGACGGTGGTCGTCTTCGCGACGCCGCCCTTCTGGTTGGCGACTGCGTACACGGTCGCGGTCACGCTGCCGGCTCCAGTGGTGGATCGGGATCGGGACGTCTGACGGCATCAGACCACGGGCGGAATGTGCAGTCCACCTTCGCCGTACGTACGCAGGAGTCAACAATACGTAGTGAAAGAACTACACCGAGTAGTATCATGCGACCATCTTCCTCAAGGACCGCGGGGACAGCGACCGATGTCAGCGACAAGTCGCTCACTATGCACGCGGAGAACATGCGATGTCGAACAATGAGACCTTGACGACCGATACCAGCAACGAGCTCGTCACCGAGCACCTGTACATGGTGCAGCAGGTCGTCAACCAGCTTGCGAGCCGGTACCCGCGCCACGTCGACCGCTCCGAGCTGTGGAGCGCCGGCGCGTACGGCCTGGTGGACGCGTCCCGGCGCTTCGATCCGAACGCAGGGATCCCGTTCCCCCGCTACGCGGCGATCCGGATCCGCGGTGCGATCATCGATTCGACGCGGACCCGCGACTGGGCCACGCGTCGACTGCGTCGCGACATCAGGACCGTGCGCGAGACGCGCGATGGCTTCGAGGTGCGGGAGGGCCGCGCCCCCACGGAGACGGAGCTGGCCGACCTGTTGCACATCTCCATCGACGAGCTGCGGACGCACCGGGCCGCCGCGGCGAACGCGACGCTGCTGCACCTCGACCACCCGCTGCCGGGCACCGACTCGTCCGAGACCGGCCTGGCGGCCCGCCTCGAGGAACACGACCGCGAGCGCCTCCCCGAGGACGCCGTCGAGCACAGCGAGTTGGTCGGCACGGTCCGCAGTGCGGTCAGCTTCCTCCCGGAACCCCAGCGCCAGGTCGTCGAGCGCTACTACTTCCGCGGCGAGCTGCTGCGCGACATCGCCGACTCGCTGGGCGTCACCGAGGCCAGGGCCTCGCAGATCCGCAGTGAGGCGCTCGATGCGATGCGCGCCTACTTCGGTGCCGCCTTCGAGGGCGTGATGCCGGTGCCCGCGAAGGCCCCCGGCATCCGCCGTCGTGCGGCGTACGTCGAGCAGTTCAGCGCGGAGACGACCTGGCGCACGCGTTTCGACGCCGACGGGCAGGAGGTCGACGCCAACGTCGGCTGAGCAGCGGGCCGCACGGACGCGGCGGTCGGCGCGTCGATTGACATGCGCCGCCGGGCGGGCCTGCCTGTACCAGGCGGCGTCGCGACCCGACGACAGCGGCGTCGTACGTGCATGGTGCGGCCGAGAGCCCGGCTTGCCGAACAGACCGTCTCAGAGCGTGTTGTCCACTCCTGCCACCTGGTGACGGCTGTCACCGGGCGGCTGGTAGGGGCCGCCGGCACCGGTCGCACAGCGAGAGGTGCCTGAACCGACCCACGCTTGACGGTATGAGCCTCCGAGCGGTTGCCCGCAAGCCCGTGGCCACCGGCCGCGTCAGAAAGCCTAGTCCGGCAGTCGGATCATCGCCGCGCCCCACAGCCACGGCCGAGCGCGGCGATCGGCAGCGGTCGTCGTGGCGACCGGCGTCAGCGGGGCGTCTGCAGCCGTTGCGTCGTCGGCGGCTGGTCCTCGAGCGGCAGGCCGAGACGGTGGGCGGCGTCGACCGCGGCGGTGCGGTTCGGTACGCCGAGCCGGTCGTACACCTCCTGGCAGTGCGCCTTGACCGTCCGCTCGGTGACGCCGAGGCGCTCGGCGATCTGTGGGTTCGTCAGCCCCTGCTTGAGGAACGCGAGGACCTCGCTCTGCCGCGGCGACAGCACCGGCCGCTCGAGCAGCGCATCCTCGTCGCCCGCGCGCTCCATGACCTCCGTCGACTCGCCCTGGATCATCTGCGAGGCGCGATCCTCGAACCGGACGTCGATGGCACCGAACCGCACGATGTCGCCGTGGCGCAGCGCCAATGGCCCCGTGACAGGCTCGCTGTTGACGAACGTGCCATTCGTCGAGCCGAGATCCTCGATGAGGATCGCCCCGGACGAGCGCCGGATCCGGGCATGGGTCTGGCTCACGTGGGGATCGCTGATGACCAGATGGCTCGTCGGTCGACGACCCACGAACATCTCGTCGGCGTCGATCACCAACGTCGCTGACGGGTTCGCGCCGTCACCCGGCACCACGAGCATCGGCTGCGGTGTCAACCGCTTCGCTGGACCTGCCACATCTGCCTCTTCCGCATCAAGACGCCGACATTACGATGCCGTCGGCGACACCGATATCTTATCGTGCATTTTGTTACTTGCCAGTCCCTGCAACTGCTCCAGCGTGGCTGCTGTGGTCGTCCGCTCACCGAGATGCAGGTCCTTACGGTCGCCGTGGAAGTCGCTGGCGCCCGTGATGAGCAGCCCGTGCGACTCGGCGAGTGCCCGCCACCGGGCGGCTACCTCGGGTTCGTGCGCCGGGTGGTCGACCTCGACCCCGCTGAGACCGGCGTCCGCGAGCTCGTCGAGTAGGGCCGGTGTCACCGGCCCGCCACCATCCTCGCTGACGCCGGGATGGGCGAGCACGGTCGCGCCGCCGGCGTCGGCCAGCAACCGCAGCCCACGCACGGGGTCGATCGCGTACTTCGGTACGTAGGCGGGGCCGCCGTCGGCGAGGTAGTCGTCGAACGCCGACTGCACGTCCGCAACGTGACCGGCCTCGATCATCGCGCTGGCGATGTGGGGCCGCCCGATCGGTGCGTCGCCGGCCAACTCGCGGACGCGGGCAACTTCGACACCGACCCCGAGCGACGCGAGCAGCTCGCAGATCTCGTCCGCACGGCGTGACCGCTCGTTGCGGAGACGATCACACTCGACGACGAGTGCGGTGTCGGTGGGATCCACCCAGTACCCCAGCAGATGCACGCTGCGGCCATCCCGTTCCGTCGACAGCTCGATACCAGGGATGAACGCCAGCCCGTGCCGCGCGCACGCGTCACGCATCTGCGTCCAACCGCTCACCGTGTCATGGTCGGTCAATGCCAGCCCGGCGAGGCCGATCTCACTGGCCAATGAGACATTGTCCTCCGGCTGCGTGGTACCGTCCGAATGGACAGTGTGGGTGTGCAGGTCGTAGCGCTTGGGCATGGCGGATCCCGATCGAGACGAGGTCGTACTGACGTGAAACGGCGCGATATTCAGGTGAATGCGCTCACTCCGGTGAGGTGACGACCGAGGAGCAGGCGCTGAATCTGACTTGTACCTTCGTACAGGGTGGTGACGCGGGCGTCACGCAGATAGCGGCCAACCGGATACTCGTCGATGTAACCGTAGCCCCCGTGTACCTGCACCGCCCGATCCGCGCAGCGCACCGCGGCCTCCGAGCAGAACGTCTTGGCGACGCTCGACTCCACGGTGTGGCGCTCCCCGCGGTCGTGACGCCAGGCGACCTTCCAGTACAGCGCCCGCGCGGCCTGGACGTCGAGGTAGATCTCGGCGATCAGCTCCTGGACGAGCTGGAACCCCGCGATCGGTCGCCCGAACTGCTCGCGCTCGCCCGCATAGCGCAGCGACGCGTCGAGTGACGCCTGGGCGATGCCGGTGCATCCGGCAGCCAGCGAGTACCGCCCCGAGTCGAGCGCACCGAGCGCGATGCCCAGCCCCTTGCCGAGCGCACCGAGCCGTGCACTGTCGGGCACCCGCACGTCAGTCAACGTCACGCTGGCCGTGTCGCCGGCGCGCAACCCCAGCTTGCCCTTGATCGGCCGCCCCTCGTAGCCCGCCGCGTCCTGCGGCACCAGGAACGCCGTGATGCCCGCGTCGCCCGCCTGCGCGAAGACCATCGTCACGATGCCGCGGCTGCCGTTGGTGATGAACTGCTTGCTGCCGTTGAGGATCCAGTCGTCGCCGTCGCGACGGGCCGTGGTGCGCAGCGATGAGGGGTCGCTTCCGGCATCG